>CBDVCG010000240.1:0-4292 GCA_965372425.1 uncultured Anaerolineales bacterium | reverse complement strand
CCCCTCCGGATAGAACGGACCTACCCAATCGTCGAAGGAAAACCCCTGCGTTCCAAGAAATACTTCACCTCTGTCCTTTTGGGTCATCGCTTCCTTCTAGTGCCTCCCTTACGGGGACGTTTATGGGAAAAAGCCAGAATACCCTTGTGCTTGCTACCGGGATGAATGGCAAGGTGGGGGGCTTTTTCCTTGGAAAATGCCCCGCAGCTCGCTACGCGGTTCTTCACGAAGAGACGATTGAAATACTGTACCAAGTTAACCACCCAAGCCCAAACACAAATCTGTATCCTTTGGTTAATAACCCAACGCGTGCCATCGAGGAGGTCAAGATCCCATCAGACGTTCGACAACCCGAACCCCGTTCACGACCCCATCTTCAGCGCGAATTTTCTCGCCGAGCGCGGCTGCCCGTCTTCGCATCTCCCCATCTCGGAGCAGCCGATCGATTCCTGCCGCGAGTCGATCTCCTGAACAACGTCTGAACGGGATGGGTTGAGGACCAACGCCTAAGGCCGCTATCCGGGCTCCCCAGAAGAATTGATCGAAGAGGAAAGGCAGCGTGAGAGCCGGTACACCAGCTCTGAAGCCCGCGGATGTTGTCCCCGAACCTCCGTGATGCACAACCGCGGTCATACGTGGAAACAACCAGCCATGAGGCGCATATTCGATGGGATGGATTTCGTCAGGTAGATGTGGCACGTCGTCTTTAAAGTGGCTCATCTGGAGAATGGCTCTTTGCCCGGTTCTGCGAAGCGCTTGATGGATGATCTTTATCGCATCATCCGGGCGATCGATGGGCATACTCCCGAACCCGATATACAGCGGCGGGGCCCCCTTTTCAATGAACCGACGCAAGTTCTCCGGCGGCTGCCAACCATCGTCATCTTCAAACCAATATCCAGTGACATGAACATTTTCGCTCCAATCATCGGGGCGCGGGACCACATACCTGCTGAAACCATGGATGAATTGCACCCCGCCTTCATAGACCTCCGCCATATACCCAGTGAAGGGCGTAGGAAGGAGATCAAGCCGTTCTATTCTCCATGGGTTGATCGTCGTTCTGAGCATCTGCCAGGCAATTTGCTCGGCCATACGGTAGCTGAAATTATTGTAACCAGGTATCGCCCGAAAGACGCGCGGCCAGCCGATCATCGGAAATGCCTTCGTCCGGATGAGAGGAATTACTGCAATCATGAACATGGGTATATTGAATTTTTCGGCGAGGTCGAAGCCATACAACCCCGAGGGTAATTGGTTGAGTATCAGATCTGTTTTTTCAAAAATGGGGAGCAGGTCATCATCCAGTTGAACGATCCCTTTCGATACATCACGAAAAGCACGTAGAAGTGCAGTCATCTTCGACCCGGCGGACCTTAAGAGTGCGTCTGCATCTCCTAGGAGAGAATATGCTTTAATTCCTTGAGAAGTGATATGGCGCTCAAAATTCTTCGAGGTGATGAACCACACATCATGCCCGGCAGCATGCAGAGCTTTCCCGAGTATTGAGTAAGGCACGATATCACCACGTGAACCTAACGCAAGGATCGTGATACGCACAGAGGCTATATCCCTATAGGGGGCGTGAACGGAATCGATAACCGTACGGAGGATAATGTCTTCCAAAGTGGGCTCATGGTCGTTGGCTCTTGGATTTAACGATCCCGTCTAGTTCGAAGTTCTAGCGCTTTGCGTGAGCGTGTTACCCGGTCAAATGATCTCACTTCATCACATAAATAGCGACGGCCTCATGATCGGCCACCTGGATGGGAACATGCGGGATTCCCTGCAGTCCAAGGTTACGCTTCAAGGAGCTTCGCAACTCGATCGAGGATTCTCTCGGCGACCTCGGACTTCGGCATCAGTGGATATTCCTCGGCGGCGCCACCCGCGTCGATGACGGTCACGCGGTTGGTGTCCACCGAAAAACCTGCATCGTCCGCTGAAATATCATTCGCAACGATGAGGTCGATCCCTTTATCTCGAAGTTTTTTTTCCGCATTTTCGATCAGCGATTGCGACTCCGCCGCAAACCCCACGATGACGCGCGGAAGCCGAGTTTCCCTACGCTGAGCTGATACGCTGGCGAGGATATCGTCTGTCGGTTCCAGCCTCACCTCCGGGACCCCTTCGCCGCGCTTGATTTTCTGCTTCGGAGCGTCCACAGGTCGAAAATCCGCCACTGCAGCCGCCATGAGCAAAACGTCCGCATCCGTCACCGCGCCTACTGTCGCTTCTTTCATTTGCGCCGCAGTCTCAACATCTATTCGTCGAACACCAACCGGCGCGGATTCATGGGAGCGGGCTGTGATGATGACCACCGACGCACCGCGATCAATGGCCGCCTGGGCAAGCGCAAATCCCTGCTTCCCCGAAGATCGATTGGCGATCACGCGAACAGGATCCAATGGTTCCTGTGTGCCGCCGGCGGTCACCACGATTCTGCGACCTGCCAGTGATCCTGATTTTCCCAAAAGCACACGAAGATGCCCGATGAGTTCTGCGGGCTCGACCATCCGACCCAGACCCACCAACCCGGAGGCCATACGCCCCTCCGCCGGGCCAGCGATGGTTGCGCCCCTGCTGCGCAGAGTCTCGATATTCGCCTGGGTAGCTGCGTTTTCATACATCCCCACATCCATCGCAGGCGCGATGAGGAGCGGAGCTCGCGACGCCAGCGCGGCCAAGGTGAGTAGCGTATCGGCTTCCCCCGAGGCCAATTTCGAGATGGTGTGCGCAGTCGCCGGGGCGATGACAAATGCATCCGCATCCTCCGCAAGGCCCACGTGAAGCACATGAGCTTCCGGCCCCCATAGATCTGCTTCCGTATATACATTCCGCCCCGTCACCGACTTGAAGGTGATCGGTGTGACGAATTGTCTGGCGGCTGCGGTCAGAATCACGTCGACCTCAGCGCCCGACTGTGATAATTTTGAAGCGAGATCAACCGCTTTATAGGCTGCGATAGAACCCGTCACCCCAAGAATGACTCGCCGACCATTGAGAATTGGTATTTCCGTTATAGATTGCATAAAGGCCCACCCTCGTTATCAGGCACCAGGTCACTAAGGCACCAGGGCGCTTGGGAGCATCTCGTCACTTGGTGTCAAGGCACCCGAGCACCATGGCGCCTACTTCCTTAGTGCCTACTTCCCTTCCACCACAATTCTACCGCCCTCATCGAGCTCAAGCCAATCACCGCTCCGCAAGCGCTCAAACTGAGCCTTCGGCACCACTGCAATCGGGATCGGCGCATGGTACATCTCTTCCGCGACGATCGAAGCGAGCGCAAAGAAGGCATCCGTTCCCGTTGTGATGATCGCGGCCGGCGCGGTCCCGGCTCGGACCGCCTCGAGAAGCACCGCAGTCGTTGTGCTCGATCCGCGGGAGAACGGAACAGCGAAGATTTTTCCGGCTGCACATTGTCCTGAGAGAGGATGCCTTCGGTCGATAATTTCACCGCTTTTGTGATCATAGCCGCCCCAGAAACTTAAGGGCTCATCGCTTATGAGCAATTCGCCCTTTGCGCTTCCAGCTACAACGACCTTCGCCTGGATTACGTGTTCCACAGCCCCTCATCTCTGACCACGCGCCCCTCGACAGCAGAGCGCACACAGTCTTCAAGTGAACCAAATACCACATGCGTGTTTAACATTCCCGGTGCATAGTAGGCATATTTTGCGGAATTCGTCATGAGAATTCTGATTGAGTCGGGAAGCATGGGGGTCGTCAGGATGCATGTGTCGAGGGTGATCCTGCCGCCAAATTGCTTTAGCGTCTCAAGTGAGCCTGTTTTCTCAGCCAGCATCGTCATCGCTCGGCTTGAGGTGATGAGAAATTCAACCTGAGGCGCTTTCTTCCTTCCCTCAAGGAGCGGCGCCAAAAGTTGAAACTCTGAAAGCGAGAAATGCGGACTTCCGAGTACGACCATGTCTAATTTCTCACCTTCGGCGGTGGACAGTTCCGCTCTGGCCCCACGCAGGGTTTCCATGGTCACCTCAACCACACGCTCAGGCTCTCGTCCATGAAATGCCGCCGCAATCGTAGGCGCTTCCGGGGTAACCCCCACGATATGATAGAGACCTACGGTTCCCGATGATGCTGCCGCGGCTCCGAATGCTTTGAGATGATCTTCAGTGGGGGAGACATCGAAACCCGTTAGTACCGGAACCTTATCCTGAGCCACCTTACCCACGAGGTGTCCGAGAACAGGATAAAATCCATCATTCTCCTGGAGCTGTTGGGGGATATCTACCAATGGCAGATGAAGTTGACCGCGCCGGTTTTCTTCG
>CBDVCG010000239.1:0-4301 GCA_965372425.1 uncultured Anaerolineales bacterium | reverse complement strand
AATCACGGCTGTAGTCGGACCGAACGGATCCGGAAAATCGAACATCGCAGATGCGTTGCGCTGGGTATTAGGGGAACAATCCTTCAGTCTCTTGAGGGGTAAACGTACAGAGGACATGATTTTTTCCGGCTCCGAGACTCGGCCGCGTGCATCCATGGCCACCGCGACGGTGACATTTGATAATTCGGACGGCTGGCTTCCGATTGATTTTTCCGAAGTGACTATTAGTCGACGGGCATACCGCGATGGTCAGAATGAGTACCTGCTCAATGGGCAGAAGGTCCGTCTTCGTGATGTGAATGAACTTCTCTCAAAATGTGGCTTATCCCAACGGACATACACCATCATCGGACAGGGACTTGTCGATGCGGCACTCTCGCTGCGTGCGGATGAGCGCCGGAGATTATTCGAGGAAGCTGCAGGAATTGGGATGTACCGCTCGCGAAGAGAAGAGGCGCTACGCAGGCTGGATACAACTCGAAGAAATATCGAAAGAGTCACGGATATTCTCACCGAGCTTCGCCCTCGATTGCGAAGTCTTGACCGGCAGATGAAGCGATCGAAGGATTACGAGCAGGTAAAAACCGACCTTCAAGAGACACTGCGAACATGGTATGGGTTCCATTGGTATCAGCTCCTGGACGAGGTGAGTGCTGTAGCCTTGAACGCATCTGACGAGACTCAACTGCGTGAGGGGCTTCATCAGAAGCAGCTCGACGTCGAAGAAAGGCTTGTCGTCGTCCGCAGCCGAATAGATGATCTGCGTTCAAAGATCGACCGCTGGGGTGAACAAAACGCCGAGTCCTATGCGGAACGAGAGAGAGTTGGGCGAGAGCTGGCGGTTGCGGAGGAACGTACCCATTGGGTGGTTGAGCAGCAGGTCGTGTTGCGTTCAGAGATTGAGGGGGCAAAAGCCGCATCAGAAGAAATCGGCCGCAGGATTGCTGAGGAAGGTGAGAGAGCGGATCGTTCGGTGGGGAGAATGGCTGAATTTGAGTCACAGCGGGAAGCGCTTCTTGTAAATGGTGAAATTGATTCTGCGGTAAGAGAACAAATGGAGGATCGTGTGTCGGAAGTCCGGCACAGATTTGAAAGGGCTTCGGCAGATTATGCCGTTTGGGAGTCGCGACAAGCGGGGCGGCAGGAGCGAATTCAGGAACTACGAGGGTTGGTTGAACAGGCTGTGAGCGATCTCGAGGAGGTCCAACGCGCCTCGGGGGATTTAGCTGCAAGCGTCCTTGCAGCCGAATCAAAGGTCAATTCCATTCAAGTCGATCTCGACTCGGGCCGAGCGCGTGAAGAAGAACGCAGACGGCAGCACTCCGAACTTATAGCTTCGCGTGTAGGACACGAGAAGGTGATGGTTGATTTAGAGGCGCAGTATGCCAGCGCGGGTGCAAGACTAGAAGTGCTTCAAGCTATCAAAGAAGGAGATGAGATTCCCTCCAGCCGACTCCTCGAAGCAGCTCGCACTGGAGAAGTTTTCGGGCTTGTCGGGATTGTGCGAGATATGCTGGAGATCCCCGCGGAGTTCGCGGAGGCGATCGCCGCCGCATTGGGCGAGTTCCAGGGGGGATTGACACTCGAGACATCTGAAGGTGTGGATGCGGTTCTAAATTGGGTGGATCGGAATGAAGATACCGGTCGAGCCACACTGGTTCCTCTGCGGGCAGATACGGACCTTGAGATCTTACAGCCTATCGGAGATCCTGATTGTATTGGGAATGCGGCTGAGCTAGTAAGAAGCGCCAGAGAGCATGAGGCGGTTGTCAAGCTCTTGCTGGGCCGTACGCTGGTCGTCAAGGATGGAAGGGCAGCACGGCGGATGCTCCCCAAGGTTCCTGCGGATGGGCGCATCGTCACACTTCGGGGGGACGTATATCTTCCAATGGGTCAGGTCCTTGTCCGCCGTAGGAGTGCGAGCGCGCAGAAGACCATCACCCTCGAGTCTCTTCGCGCCACCATTGCTGAAATCACCCAACAGAGATCGAGGGCGCAGGAAGAGAGGGTGAGACTGGATCAAGACGCAGATGCGCTTCAGATCCAGATTGATACTGACCATGAAACCATCGTCGATCTTACAGAGGGGCTTACTGCGGCCGTAGAAGAGCTGGAGGCATCTCGGGGAGATGCTGAAGGGATGAAGACGAAGGGGTTCGAGGCCGAAGCATACATGAACTCACTCAAGGCAGAAAGGGCGCGATTGGATGATGTGATAGATGAGGATGAATCCCGAGGACCGTTATTGAAGGCCGCCCGTAACGAGATTGAATTGGATTTGAAGGACGCCATCAATACTTTCGAAGGGACAGAACTGAGCATCGAAATGACGCGACTGGAGGCGGGTCTAGAAGTTGCGCGCGTGACCGCAGAGGATTCGCAGCGGCGATTGGCTGTTCTGGAGGAACAGAGGATTGATACGGAAACTGATATCGCCCACAGGACAGAGCGACTTGAAAATGCTGGGAGTAAAGAGACGTCCCTGAACGCTGAAATTGAACTGAAGAAAGAGGTCCTGGGAGCGATTGAAGCCCGCCTCAAGGAATTTGGTGATAAAACGAGACCTGCCGAGGAAGAACTCGCCAAAGCATTGACGGACCGGGGTGAGATCGAAGGCGACATGAGTAGCATTCGGCTGGACAGTCAAGATATCGAACGCAGGTACGCTCAAGCACAGATCGAGCTTGCCCGAAAGCAAGAAGAACAGGCGAGCTTGCGCAGGCGGATAGAAGATGATTTTGGTTTGGTCTACTTTGAGGACGACGAAATGACACCCGGGCAGGAACCCCTTCCATTTGAAGGACTCGTAGAACGAATGCCGAGGGTTGATTCCGTACCTGAAGAGCTCGAGGGCCAGATGAATCGACTCCGAATTCAATTGAGGCGGATGGGGCCCGTCAATCCTGAGGCGCGCAGAGAGTACCGGGAAGTCAGTGAGCGGTCAACATTCTTGACCTCACAGGTCGACGATCTGCGGCAAGCTGAAGATCAGATACGGGAAGTGATTGCGGAGCTTGATCTCCTGATGGAGCGGGAATTTAGAAAGACTTTCGAGGCTGTCGCGGTGGAATTCCGAGGTGCATTCACACGCTTATTCGGGGGTGGATCTGCACGCCTCACGCTCACGAATCCCGACGATCTCACTCAAACGGGCATAGACATTGAAGCACGCTTACCCGGGAGACGCCTGCAAGGACTGGCGATGCTCTCAGGAGGAGAACGCAGTTTAGTCGCAACCGCATTAATTTTTGCACTTTTAAAGGTATCGCCAACCCCGTTTTGCGTACTCGATGAGGTCGATGCCATGCTCGATGAGGCGAATATTGCCCGTTTTCGCGAAATGCTTGCGGAGCTGAGTCAGGAAACTCAATTTATCCTCATCACGCACAATCGTCTCACCGTTCAAGCCGCCGCAGTCGTCTATGGTGTGAGTATGGGGAAGGATTCTGCCAGCAAAGTCATCAGTCTGAAGCTCGATGAAATCCAGGATGAGATGGCAACTTGATCGAGCCCTAGATCGAATGAGGGCGAAATTATCCACGAATCGCTCAAGTAGGATGAGCTTCGTTGATAAATGGAATCACATACGGTAGAATAACGATGCTCGCCGAAGTGGCGGAATTGGCAGACGCGCTGCGTTCAGGGCGCAGTGAGCTTTATGCTCATGTGGGTTCAAGTCCCACCTTCGGCACTGAAGCCCCATTGGGGGCTTTTTTCTATGGTGCAGATCTTGCAGCCCGGGGAAGCCTCGGGTAAGATGTCGACGACATGAGCGGTGAAACCAAGGGGAAAGTCCGTTTCACAGGTGTATGGATCATTATCCTCGTCATTTTGGGGATCTTGATCTTGGGTGATTTAAACCGCCGTATGGGGGACGCCCGTCGAATTGAGCAGGATGCCATCACCCTGGAGACCCAGGTGGCAGCATTAGCGACGGAATCCGTTGAACTGCAATATAACGTGGACAACGCCGCCAGCGAAGCGCTGGTGGAAGATTGGGCACATTCCGATGCCCGTCTCGTACGCGATGGGGAGATTCTTGTGGTTCCCCTCCCGCCTCCGGATGCAACACCTAGCGTTCAACCCGGTAAGGGCATCGTCCGTGAGCCGCCAAGCCCTTTCGAAATATGGCTTGCGCTGTTGTTTGGGGGCTGATGCCTTGACGCTGTTTTTGCCGGCGTGATATAATCCCCATCGTTGTCAAGGAACCAAACGCTGCGGGGTGGAGCAGTGGCAGCTCGTCAGGCTCATAACCTGAAGGTCCTCAGTTCGAATCTGAGCCCCGCTACCTTAAGGCACCT
>CBDVCG010000238.1:0-4314 GCA_965372425.1 uncultured Anaerolineales bacterium | reverse complement strand
CAGATCCGCCAGATTACTCTAGAAGAACGAGGAATTTATGAAAGAAATCTTGAGCGAGTTGGTGGAGGCAGCGAGGAACAGTCGCAATGGTGGAAGGATCGATTCAATCATTAGGAACTGCCGCTCACATGCTCGTTTTCGACCGTAAGTCCTATTTACATCAAGTCGTAAAGAACCTTAAGATGGGTTGTTGCCAATTCAAAGCTGGGAGTTTTTCGGTATTGCATCAAGGTCTATTAAATCCGCATGTGAATTCCCAATTGATCACTTAACTGTAGGTCATACCTAGAGTTTCCGTCAACATCAACAATAAGGGGTGCTGCTCATGATCCAAAATACTCAGGCGAAAACTGTATTTCTTCTCTCAGTGTTCACAACCATACTCTTATCGGGGTGTGGCTCGAAAGACCAATCCGAGTTGAGCGTGATACTCCCTCCAGATACAGAATCGCCATGCGAAATCACGGAAGATCTCATTGAACAATTTGTGAAAATTGCTGGCGAGATCGTCTTTGTGGATGACACGGATCCGTTCACACGATATGCGGATCTAGAATTTAATAACTGCCGCATAGGCATCATGATTGAAACAACCGAATTGGACGCCTGGACGGTTGAGGAAAAAGCTGCCTTTACAATAGGTACTTCTGTTATCGCCGAAGGTGTTCTGGATTCGTTCCCAATACCGGCTCGACCGGATGAATTTCAGCTCATTGTGGAGCTGGAAGCCCCCTTACAATCACTATCCGCACTCCCATCATCCGCGGATCGTGAAGACGACCCTCCACTCCCCGATCTTCAAGGCGAAGCATGCTGGTTCTCTGATGACGAGCTGCATACTCCTGTACAAGTTATTGGTGAGATTACAGGAATGGATGATTCTGCTGCAGCTGGCGTATACGCCGAATTAAAACAGGGGAATTGCCTGGTCCGTTTATGGGTTGAACGTAATCGTTGGGAGACCTGGGATGAAAAAGCACAGGCGTACCTGGATCCCGGAGCTGATGTTGTGGCCGATGGGATCCTGACCACGGTACTGGGCGAGCATGTCGTGGATCTATCCTACTCACCACGTCCAAACGAATGAGAGCGGCACCTTCCTTCACCCGATCCAATCGATTTGAAACCTGGTACCCAATTGCGCTCATCCGTTGTATTGACAGATTCAATCGTTCAGGCTACACTCACCTTCTAGAAAATTGGATCGGAATGACGCACCGCTCCCCGTCTGGAGCGGTGTTTTTCATAATAAACCGATCGTATATAAAGGAAAATGCAGTAGATCATGAAATTTGAAGAATTTAATTTAAGTGACCCGTTGATGCGTGCAATTCGCAATCATGGGTTCGTTGAAGCAACACCCGTACAAGTGCAGGCTATTCCTGCCGCACTCCAGGGAAAAGACATACTTGGCACGGCCCAGACCGGTACCGGAAAAACCGTCGCTTTTCTACTCCCCTCGATGGAAAAACTAATAAATGGGAAAGCCACCAAAAAGCCGCGCATGGTGGTTCTTGCACCCACGAGAGAACTCACGGTTCAAATCACTGAGGAAGCGCGTGATCTGGCGCGGTTTACCTCTCTAAGGATTGCCGCCATCTACGGCGGGGTATCGATTCGGAAGCAAGCGGATCGACTTCGACGTGGGGTGGACATTGTGATCGCAACCCCGGGACGTTTGATGGATCAGATGGGGCGCGGCAATATACGCTTTGATAATCTGAGCATTCTTGTCCTGGACGAAGCAGACCGCATGCTCGACATGGGATTTCTTCCCGACATCGAGAAAATCGTAGGGAGGATGCCGATCGAACGGCAGACACTGCTCTTCTCGGCGACGATGCCAGGACCAATCCAGGGATTGAGCTATCGATTCTTGAAATCACCTGTACGCATCGAGATTGCTACCGCCAAACCTCCGGAATCCATCCGGCAGCAGCTCTACCCTGTACCGAAACATCTCAAGACCGCCTTGCTTATGGAGCTTCTAAAAGGCGAAGATGTTGAGAGCGCACTTATCTTCACGCGAACGAAACAGGAAGCTGACGTTCTCACGCGCAAGCTGCGTGAAACCAGGGTATCGGTAGAAGTCATTCATGGGGACTTTCATCAGAGCAAACGTACCAAGGCGCTCAAGCGATTTCGTAATGGTGATGTACGCATCCTCGTGGCTACAAATGTCGCCGCACGAGGGCTCGACATCGAGGGTATCTCCCACGTCATCAATTTTGACGCTCCGGATGAGGCCGAGAATTACGTACACCGCATCGGTCGCACCGCCCGGGTCGATGCAGCAGGTGTGGCCTGGACGCTCACAACGCCTGAGGATGAACCCTTAATCGCCGGCATCGAGTATCTCCTAGATCACGAAATCGAACGCGTGATGCTGCCAGATTTCGACTACGACGTCCCCTCTCCGGATTGGGCTCGCCCCTCCGCGAAGACTTTCTTGCGGAATGCGGGACGGAAACAAAAATCCGTCGATCGCTGGAAAGCCCTAACCCGCTGAGATCAACTTAAAGCTCAATATTCCACGTTCTTGAACCACGACTCTCATGGCCGCGAGATCATCTCGCGTTATCGAGCCGCGGCTCCATTTTCACCTTGCCGTTAAGAAGAAGGGCTCGCTCGGGGTTTCATCATCAAGAGATTGGAGGCGAACGGCGATAGGAAACCTCCGCCCGGAAAGATTCCCTACGCATCGCCGAGCAGAGCTGTCAGAACAGCCTCTATCGGCGGGTTCTCAGCATTCCCTCTGAATCCCGCCATACGGTGGAAGACCTCCGCAGACGCCAGATGAAATCCATCTGGAAGCCCGGATCTCGCAAATGTATCCGCGATCTCGACCATCTCGCCCTCGAATCGCCACGCCTTGGCCGTGACTCGGCGCACTCGATCCACGGTTTCTTCGGAAAAGTCGGATCCATCGCGGGACCATTGATGGAGCAGATCTTCGAGCACCCCCTGTCTTTCAGCGACGGCCAGGATTGCGCTGAGCAATGCGGATGTGCCTTTCGTGTATGCGGCAAAGGTCATCTTCAACGCCGATGCCTTTCCGATTGTGTCTCCTAGTATCGCAGTCTCAAGTGGTCCGGCCGCAAAAAAAGCAGCAGTCGTCTCTGCCTCCTCGCCAGCAAGGTACAGCCAGGTACGCCCGGGCTCCCAGGCAGGTCCCCCGATGATGCCCCCATCCACAAACCGGATACCCCCCGAAGCCAGCTTCTGACCAATTTTCTGTGCTTTGCGAGGCGAGATCGCGTTGGCATCGAGGTAGGTGCCGCGATAACCGGCGGCCAATACCTGATCGGCGATGCCTTCAGCCGCAGCAGGAGGACATACACATATAAGGAGGGAACACACCTCACTCAATCCCCCCACCGTGCGCGCATCCACGAGGTCAAATTGCGCTGCTCGATCGACCGTCGCATCGCTGCGACCTTCTGCGGCCCAATATACACTGCAGCCCGAATTCTGCGCGGATGCGGCCACCGAGATTCCCATCTGACCGGGATGAAGGATCCCTATATTTCGTTTTAGCAAAAATCGACCTCCCCGGTGATTTGTGGATATGGACCTGAATCACGCACATTCTCGACCAAGAAAATAAGGATGTTTGTAGAATAGGTCATAGGCGATTCGAAAAACGAAGGGTGTGGAAAATTTACTCTGTGCTCAGCCGTGCTGTTGCGCCGCCATCGACGACAATCCCTTCACCAGTGATGAAACCTGATTGCTCCCCATCTGCCAGGAACAGGATCGATCGCGCAATCTCATCCGGCTGACCCACTCGTCCAATGACGGTCTTTCTGGCTAAATCTTCGAGACGGTCTTCGACGGATCCCTCATCGAGGTGGCCACGATCTAACCCGCTCCGAAGCATCTCCGTGTCTACTGCCCCGGGTAAGATGGCGTTCACCCGGATATTGTCCGGGGAAAACTCGATTGCCATCGCCCGCGAGAGCGCCATAACCGCACCCTTGCTGGCTGCATAGGCCGTCATGCCCACGGATGTCGCCATCGCATGGACGGAGCTCACATTGATTATCGCGGCTCCGTTTGCAGCCTTCATCATGGGATGAGCCGACTTTGAAGTTAGAAAAACGGCGCGTAAATTTGATGCCATGGTCGCGTCCCATTCTTCCACCGTCATCTCGATAAGAGGTTTGCTGATCTGGATTGCAGCGTTGTTCACCAGGGCATGTAGCACATCTGTCTCACCTGCGATCTGCGTAAATAAATCCGAGACCGATTCCTGTTCAGACACGTCGGATTGAATGAAGGTTACATTCGGAGGGAAATCGGCCACTTCGAGAC
>CBDVCG010000237.1:0-4314 GCA_965372425.1 uncultured Anaerolineales bacterium | reverse complement strand
CAGGGGGTCACTGCAAGGTCGAGTGCGCGCGCCATCGGGAGTAAATCTCGTTCGGCCGTTCGATCTGCAAGGCTGTAGCGTATCTGCAATCCAACAAACGACGACCATCCACGCATCTCCGCTAGCATGTTTGCCCGAGAGACCACCCAGGCCGGCGTATCGGAAATGCCGACATACAACACCTTCCCGGCTCGTACTATGTCGTCCAGCGCACGCATGACTTCGTCGATCGGGGTCAAGAAATCCCAGGCATGCACCCAGTACACATCGACATACTCCGTAGCCAACCTTTTAAGACTTGCTTCAAGAGCCTGGATCATGTTCTTGCGATGATTGCCGCTAAAATTTGGATCCCCCTTGCGCGTGAAGAGCGTGTACTTCGTCGCCAGAACAAAATGATCGCGATCCGCAGCGACTAAGTCACCGATGTAGGTCTCGCTTGTTCCCTCGGTATAGCGGTTCGCGGTGTCGATGAAATTGCCGCCGGCTTCTGCGTACGTATCGAAGATACGTTTCGATTCTTCCTTCGAAGCTCCCCAACCCCAGTCTTCGCCAAAGGTCATCGTACCCAATGCAAGCTCTGAAACGCGCAAGCCGCTCCTACCACATAACTTATATCGCATGAGGCCTTTCCTTCTATTCAAGAGTATGAAATTTTCTATGCAGTGTTTCCTGCAACTTTATAACGTAGTTGGCAATCGAATAGCGCTTCCTTGAGAACTATGTGACCTTGAAGCTGGTTTAAGGTGCAGCTGATGGGACGGTACTCAGCTCGGTCATATGGCCTCGTTCGCGACTCGTAAACACCAGGAATGCGAATCCCAGTGCACCTGCAACGACCGAAGCAATCATGATGCTCACCTTCGCAACGGAGAGTAGCTCCCCGGGCAGAAACGCCGAGCTTGCGATAAAGAGTGACATAGTGAAACCGATGCCCCCCAGGGTCGTCACGCTGACGAGCTGAGGCCATTTCACCCTTTCCGGCATAAGGGCAAGACCGGTCTTCACGGCCAACCAGGTGAATAGAGTGATACCAATCGTCTTTCCAACGATCAAGCCGAAGAATATGCCAAGGAAAATTGGTCGTCGCACGATGGTGGGGATATCACCCGTGATCTGGACCCCGGCATTTGCCAGGGCGAATATCGGCAGCACCAGATACGTCGCCCAGGGCGTCAGGGTGTGCTCCATTCTCTGGGCAGGTGTCTGCATGCGCTCAGCAATTCTTTCGAGCGTGTGTGCCGCGGACTGCTGCCGGTCAGTCGTGTCCACCAATTCTTCGTCCTCGTCCCCCTGATCAACCCCACTTAATATGGCCGTACACTGCGCCAGAAAGGCTTGCGCGCGCACTCGGGACCTGGCAGGAATCGTCAAGGCAAGCAGGATGCCAGAGACGGTTGGGTGGATACCCGATCCCAGAAATGCCAGCCAGAGGAATATACCCAGGATGCCATACGGCAGCGGATTGCGCACGCCTCCCCGGTTGAGCATGATCAGCAGGGCCATGATGAGTAAGGCGATGAGGAGATTGGTCGTCGAGATCTCATCGCTGTAAAAGATTGCGAGGACCAACACAGCCCCGAGATCATCCGCTATCGCCAGCGCCGTGAAGAAAACTTTGAGCCCCAACGGGATGCGATGACTCAGAACCGTAAGAATTCCCAGGGTAAATGCGATATCCGTCGCCATAGGGATTGCCCAACCATCCGCGCCGACGCTCCCTGCGTTAAAGGACGTATAGATTAGCGCCGGCACCAGCATCCCTCCTAGCGCCGCAAAGATTGGAAGCATGGCCCGCCGCGTCGACGATAATTCCCCCACGGTGACCTCTCGCTTTATCTCCAAACCGACGACGAAAAAGAACAGGACCATCAGACCGTCATTTACCCAATCGAGCAATGACATTGAAAGTTCAAAATTGCCCAACGAGACGGAGAGATAGGTCTCCCAGAATTCGAAATACTGGTGCGAAAGATTGGAATTGGCCAGGAAGAGGGCCAGCACTGTGCTTACCAGAAGCAAGATCACACTGGACGCCTGCAGCTGTGTGAAGCGGTTAAAAAGGTTGCGGACTTGAACGCCCAGGGGTCTCTGAATTTCCTCCATCAATGATTCGACATCCCAGGGTCCGTCGTACCGGACGCCGTTGATGTAGAAAGTCGGGGTGCCATTCACGCCGCTGCGGACACCACTTTTAAAGTTTTCACGCACGCGATTTGCATGCAGGCCATCGTTCAACTCCTGCTTGAATCGCTCTACGTCCAGTCCGAGTTCCTCTGCATATTGGATGAGATGGGCATCGTCCAACTCGCCCTGATGCTCGAAGAGCATATTGTGCATCTCCCAAAATTTGCCTTGCGCGGCAGCAGCCTCGGCCGATTCGGCAGCATGCTGGGCGTGCGGGTGGGAAGTTCGGATCGGGAAATGCCGATAGACATAGCGGATACGATCGCCAAGGCGTTCGCGGATCTCTTTGATGATCGAGTGCGCCTGCTGACAATGCGGGCACTCATAATCGCCGTATTCCACAAACAGCACACGGGCCTCGATTGGGCCCATGGCGTGATCTTCGCCCGTGACCGATGGTATGAGTTGTCCACTCATCAACCATCCTCCTGGTTGATCTCTTCAAGCGCACTCAGAATACCATCCGCACCTGGATTGATCCCCACCGGGGAGAGGTAGCTCCAGCGGAGAATCCCTCTCGTATCAATCACAAAGAGAGCTCGTTCACTCGTCCCTTCATCGCCACGGTAGACACCGTACAGACGGGCTACTTGCCCCTTGGGTTCAAAATCTGCTAACAGCGCAAAATCGAGATTTCGAGCTTCTGCAAATGCTTTATGGCTCCAGACTCCGTCCACTGAGATGCCAACCAGAGTCCCGCCAAGGTCTGCAAACAGCGGGAGCACCTCGTTGTAGAGAGTCATTTGATCCCCGCAGACGGGGCTCCAATCGGCGGGATAGAAAGCCAGAATGGTATGTCTATCCCTGTGCTTACTTAGCGTGAAAGTTCCGCCAGAGGAACTTGTGAGCGTGAAATCTGGCGCCAGTTGTCCAACGATTGGGTTTCCCAACGTTTTCATACCACGGACCCTACCATTTTGTTTACAATAAAATTAAAAAGCAGCACATAACGAACAATACCGCAAAGCTCCGGCTCTTCCGGACCATGACCTGTATTTACAACGCTTTATGATTGTACTTCAATGCGAGTTCGCACTTTCAGGCAAATTAGCCCTACATCTCAGAAAAAGCGCGGGGACGAGGTGTTTGGGTTTGTATTCGCCACAAGAACAAGGTCATACAAACAGGTCCGAACTCGGCTCTTCTCGTGAGATCTCTGGCCACGCGATAGCAAAATACTCGCGGCTCATGAGGGCTTTCGCATCCTCATCGGGAAGACGTCGGAACAGATTATCGGGTCCAAATTGTGTTTGATGACACTGAAGCGCAGACCATTTCCGGTCGACAACATCCGAGACGTCGACCTCCATATCTACCTGATCATCGGTCCAGACAATTCCCGTCTCATCAAATCGATCCAGGTCACTTGTATCCTCGCCTAAGGCTCGCAAACGCGAACGCATGTCCACAAAAAATGATTTTGGAATGGCCGTATAGATGAGCCGATCAGCGCGCCAGGCCTCACCCAACTCGACACCATAGTTATCCTGAGCAGCCTTATGAAAAGCGGAAACGGTATGGTTGTGAATCGTGATGTGATCTGGGTGACCGTAGCCGCCGTTCGGCTCGAACGTCAGCACGATTTGTGGTTTGACCCGGCGCACAATACCCACAAGCCTAGCGATGACTTCTTCTTCATTAGCTTGCATGAAGGCGTCAGGATGCTCATTATCCGGTGTTCCGATCATTCCAGAGTCTCGATATCCAAGAAAGATGACCTCTTCGATGCCGAGCGTCTCGGCCGAACAGAGAAGCTCCTGCTCGCGAACAGACGACAGCGTATCTGGGGTCGCCAGCTCGGGGTCGGAGATTTCTCCAACCTCACCTCTCGTCGCGCATATCAGTGTGGTGCGGACGCCTGCAGAAGCGTATTTGGCCAGCGTCCCACCGGTGGCAAAGGCCTCATCGTCAGGATGGGCAAATACGACCAGCATAGAACGTTCCATTCACTTCTCCTCCAGTCAATATCTGTCTTGATTAAACTTAACGATCAGTCTCTCGATACCGGGACATCGCTGCGCGGTACACCGGCTCGACCAACCTGTCGTGAGTACACACCCCTCATCACCGAGACAACTCCAAGGTCATTGATCTTACACACCCTTCCGAAACCCCATCGATGTGGGC
>CBDVCG010000236.1:0-4315 GCA_965372425.1 uncultured Anaerolineales bacterium | reverse complement strand
ACCGCCTCTATCATCACCTCGTGCTGTAGTGTAGGTTCTTGTACTTGCATCCGCCGGGCACGCCCAATTGCGGGATGAGGGACATCCCCATCACCTGCGATCTCATTGGAAGTATCGACGATGACGACACGCTTTTCCTCAGCCAGGATGCGAGCAGCCTCGCGCAACATGGTCGTCTTGCCTACGCCAGGTCGCCCGAGAAGGAGGATGCTGCTTTCGCCGGTGATGAAATCCTGGATGATCTCAATCGTCCCAAAGACGGCTCGACCCACTCGACAAGTCAGGCCAACAATTTTTCCATGTCGATTGCGGATGGCGGAGATGCGATGTAGTGTTCGTTCGAGTCCCCCGCGATTGTCGGCGTCGAACTCTCCTATATGAGATACAACATAATCGATGTCGTCCTGTGTGACATCGCTTTCAATGAGCGTGATCTCACCATCGGTATATCGAGCTGTAGGAACCCTGCCTAAATCCAGAATGACTTCGAGTAACTCGTCGGACCGTCCGATCTCTTGCAGTTTCCGGGTGATCTCAGGCGGCAGCACTCCAAGCAGGTCGCTCAAGTTATCCGTAATTCGTGTGCGTTTCATAATTCGCGCTCGGAATGAGAGATGTGACTTGCTGCACGAAATGGGATAAATGGCACCGTAGGCTCGGGTCGCGTCCCATTAAGCACCGGTATGGCGTGATGCGATTCTTGAGTGATGGGTTTTGCTAATCTCTTCACCATGACAGCCTCGTCAACGCATTGTTCGAACCCCAATCTTTCCAGTGTGCCGCCAATTCCACCCTGATATGAGCGGACACATACAAAGAGCGGCTTGGATTCTCCGGCGGTAAGTTCTGCGAAACCAGCAGACAGGAGCGAATCACTTAAAACTGCTGCAGGGTGAAAATAGGGCTGCACCCAAAACCCTCTCGGTCCACGACGAATGTGAAAATAGCCTAGCAGTTCATCGTCGTCCCAATACACCAGTCCGTTTCTATCCCGGAGTCCGGGAGGTTCCACCTGTTGCACGAGTGATGGTATGAGGTTTATGTGAAGATGGAGGACTGCGTTCTCATCTTCGTTCCTTTCTTTCCTCCATGTTTTTTGATGGGAGGTTTTATTCAGCTCGCCTGGAGTGTCCAACCGCCAAATCCGTTGGCGAGCGAAGATGACAAAACCGGCTTTTCTAAGACCATCGAGGGCGTCATCTTTTTCATCAATTTCGGCAATGATGGAAAGCGCCCCGCTCCGACCGGCAGCACCTGCCAAGGCCTCGAGAAGACGGATTCCATGAATCTCCGAGATTGATTCGCGAGGCCCCAGGAAGGTCAAGCGAGCATAATCGCGCTCTGGATAGATCTGGAATTGACCGATCAAAGAATCGTCCTCCCCATTTTCGGGTCGGAGCACGAAGGTGCACGCATTGCGATGCAAAGCAAGCGCATCGCGCAACGCACTCTGCATGGCCTGCGCGCCGTTCGTATGGGCCAATTGCGAATCCATACAGATACCACGGTTGCGAATTCGATGAAGTAGGGCCAGATCACGCCAATCAAAAGAACGAATCATCTAAATTTGATCTCTAACGAAGTCCAAGAAATAACGATGGAATCTAATATCCTTTGTGAGCTCCGGATGAAAACTGGTTGCCAGAAAGCGTCCCTCTTGCGCAGCGACGATCTTCCCACCATGATCTTCTGAATCCGGTATTCTCGCAAGCGCTTCCACGTCCTTCCCGATCTCGTCAATCAAGGGAGCACGAATGAAAACGGCGTGGTATGGGGTTTCGGGGTGCTCGAGTGCGGGGATAATGAGATCGATCTCGAAGCTTTCGACCTGAGGGCCAAAGGCGTTCCTTGACACTTTGAGGTCCATGAGCTCTAGCAAAGGTTGATTCCCGTGTGCGTCTCGTGCAAGAAAAATGGCACCGGCGCAAGTTCCCCATATCGGGTGTTTCTTTCCAAAATTGCGCAAGGGATCGATGAGCCCATACGTTGTAGCGAGTTTGCCGATTGTGGTCGACTCTCCGCCAGGGATGATCAACGCGGCCAGTTCATCAAGGTCGTCCGCGAGCCGAACCTCCCTCGAATCTACACCCAATCTCCGCAGCATCACAAGGTGTTCCGCGAAATCGCCCTGGAGCGCCAGTACCCCGACTTTCATACGATGTCTACCTTGCTCTTCCCACTCCAGGACTCGATGTCAATGGCGAACACCGTGGTAATATCAAGCTCGCTTTTTGTGATCGATCGATAATCTACCCCCGCCTCTAAATCAGGGAAATACTTCGAGAGAAGCCCGTCGAGGCCATGGCGCTGTTCTGATTCGCTGTTTACGATATGTGCCTTGCCAAATACACAAACGCCCAAGTACTCATTGCTGAATTCGATCGCGGTGTCTGCCGGGATGAATTTGCCGATATCGGCGATGCTGAAGCATACGCGAGGATTCGCCTCGATGTTGGACCTGGTGCGTCCCTCTCTCGCTGTGTGGAAGTACAGACGATGGTTTTCTTCGTCGAACCAAAACAGGTTCGAGTTAATGAAAGGTTGATTGTCCACAGATGAAGCGATGAAACCGAATTGGGCGCGGTGAAGAAAGACCTTGATCTCACCTGCGTCCTTGATCTCGCGATCGTTCCGACGAACTCGGATTCGGTCGTCGTTTTCAGATGCGGCTGTCACCAGTGACCTCGGTGGTTACCAACCTCGACCGGCGAGCCGCTCGGTTTCCGGGAGGTCGCTAATGCCGATTCCGACCATGGGGTCACCAAGACCTTTGCTGATATCAGCGAGGATTTCAGGGTTCTCATAATGAGTCACAGCCTCAACGATGGCTTTAGCGCGCAGAGGCGGATCGCCGGATTTAAATATTCCTGATCCAACAAAAACGCCATCCACGCCCAACTGCATCATGAGAGCAGCATCTGCCGGTGTGGCTATGCCGCCGGCGGCAAAGTTGACCACGGGTAGACGGCCCAATTCCTTGGTTTCTTTTACGAGCGTGTAGGGTGCGCCGATATCCTTTGCGTAGGCCATCAATTCATCATCGCGCAACGTCTCGAGATGACTAATCGCGCCGATGACATCGCGCGCATGCCGGACGGCTTCGACCACATCCCCGGTGCCCGCCTCTCCCTTCGTGCGGATCATCGCGGCCCCCTCACCGATCCTGCGCAGAGCTTCACCGATATTTCTGCATCCACAGATGAAAGGAACTTTGAAGTCGTGCTTATCGATGTGATGGTGTTCATCCGCGGGGGTCAGCACCTCGGACTCATCGATGTAGTCCACCCCGAGCGCCTCGAGAATCTGGGCTTCGACAAAATGACCTATCCGGCATTTAGCCATTACCGGGATAGACACGGTTTCCATGATTTCGAGGATCATAGCAGGGTCACTCATGCGTGCGACGCCGCCGTATGCTCGAATATCTGCGGGGACACGCTCGAGTGCCATCACTGCAACTGCGCCCGCATCTTCGGCGATACGGGCATGTTCGGCGGTGACCACATCCATGATCACCCCGCCCTTGAGCATCTGAGCGAGTCCAGCCTTTAGTGCAAATGTTCCGATCTCTTTTGCCATGGCTCCCTCCAGATCACATGTACTCGGTTGCCATTTTGATTCTACCATGGGAGTTGTCGGTTACAACATCCGAGCTTCGTTAAACGCCTAATATCGCGAAGGATCGTGGCGCAGGTTTCTTGACATGGCCGTAAAGGGGTGCGATACTCACATACAATCATACAAATGTACAATAATACAAATTCTACGACCGGATACGAACGCATGTTTGAACCCCTGGATTTCCACAGCCCCCTGCCACTCTACGCCCAACTTGTGGGACGAATCGAGCGGCTCATAATAAGTGGAGACCTTGCTGCAGGAGATCGATTGCCCACAACTCGGGCATTGGCAGGTGAGCTGGGGATTAACTTCAACACGGTCGCGCGCGCTTACCGGAACCTTGCTCGGGCGGGTCTGGTGACAACGCTGCGAGGAAGAGGGGCAACTATCCAGATGGCCAGCCACGAAAGACAAGACGAGGGAGGTATAGAGGACCCACTGCGTGTCCTTGCAAGAAATTTTGTGTCGATGACGCGGCAGCTTGGTTATACCCCACAGGAAATAGGGGAAACCGTAGACAATATTCTTTATGGCGAGGGTGAATAGTGGTTTATTGGAGCCAGATCAGATACTTAATCCGGAGACGAGATGCCGACATGGAGTTGGAGATCTTGATGGCAAGTAATTGGATCGGAAATTTCCACTTCTATTGGTGGGTCAGGATGTTTCACGTGAAACATCGCGTCGGTTTTTT
>CBDVCG010000235.1:0-4324 GCA_965372425.1 uncultured Anaerolineales bacterium | reverse complement strand
AGAGAGCCTATATGATCTCCAATGGCTGGGCGAACTCATCCTGGTGACATCCTTGATCCTGGTCGTATTTGACCGCAAACCCACGCAGCGTGCCCGTACACGAGGATGGCTATACTGGCTGAGGCCTCCAGTCCCTCCCGCTCCTGTAGCGGTGAGTGAATTTGGGGAAACTCGAGAGAATTAACCTCGCACGCTTCCCGTTTAAGGGTATTTGAGCTCGTAAAATCACTTCTGCAGCCCTATGCTATACTGCTGCAAGCAAAACCTTCTTGGCGAAACTAGTAAACAATGATGTACATCTTTAAATAGTCAAGAATGATACAAGCCTGGGAGAGGTAAACCCATGAATATATGCGTCCCTAAGGAACGACGACCTTTTGAGTATCGTGTTGGACTGCCTCCTGCTGGCGTGGATCTCTTTCGCAAGCACGACCACCGAGTGTATGTAGAAACAGGTGCAGGTGATGGAGCAGGCTTCACAGATGAGGATTATCTTCAAGCTGGCGCAGATATTGTGTATTCAACCGAAGAAGTGTTCGGTCGTGCCAATCTGGTTTTAAAATTTACCAGACCGCTGCTCTCGGAGATAGAGATGATGCAGGAGGGACAGTGCATCTCAGGGTTCCTCCACCTCGCAGTTGCTCGGCAGGACAAGATCGACCTGCTTCTAGAACAAGAAATCACATCGATCGCTTACGAGCAGGTTGAAGAAGATGATGGCTTCAAGCCCATCATGGCTCCCCTCAGCCAGATTGGCGGCAGGATGGTTGTTCAGGTAGGCGCTGGTCTCCTTCAAACCGATCAAGGTGGTCGCGGCATCCTGCTTGGCGGAGTCGCAGGCGTCCCCCCAGCCGAGGTCGTCATTATTGGCGGCGGGATCGTTGGCAGTACCGCTGCCATGACATTCGCTGGCGTAGGTGCTCACGTGACGATATTAGACATTAGCTTAAAACGACTTCAAGCCATCCAATCCAGATCTAGATACCCGTTCGTGACCATGCTTTCCACGCCTTACAACATACGACGGGCTTGTTCATTCGCAGATTTACTCGTTGGCGCTGTGCTCGTACCCGGCAGTCTTGCCCCCACAGTCGTCACTCGAGAGATGGTGGCATCGATGAAACCGCGGTCTGTGATCATTGATATGAGTATCGATCAAGGCGGCTGTATCGAGACCTCACGCCCCACGAACCATGGAAGTCCAACCTTCGAAGATGAAGGCATCATCCACTATTGTGTCCCCAATATGCCTGGCGTACTCGGTAGATCGGCAACGTATGCGCTCTTCATGGGCGCCTATCCATATCTAGAGATGATCGCTCAACTAGGAATCGAGCAGGCTATTGAAATGAACGATGCGCTCGTAAAAGGCGTCACAACAAAGGCCGGGGACCCGATTAACTTGATACGTCTGGGAGATGGTGCGGAGTCATCCACATGAGCTGGCTTTCGAAGTTTGAATCTCGCATCACCAGCGCAGAGAATGTAGTGCGTGTGGTTAATTCCGGAGATAGGATATTCCTCACCGGGAACTGTTCCGTTCCAAGGATGCTGCTGGACGCTCTGGTGGATCGCGCACCGGATTTGAAAGACGTCGAAATCGTCCAAGTCCTCACCGTCGGCGATGCTCCCCATGCCGAACCAGAAATGGAAGGGCATTTTCGTGTGAATACGCTTTTCATCAGCCCCAATGTGCGTAGTGCCGTACACGAAGGTCGAGCTGACTTTACACCCTGTCTTCTATCCGAGGTTCCGATCCTCTTCCGTGACGGGTACCTGCCCCTCGATGTTGTGCTCATCCAGGTCGCGCCTCCAGATGAACATGGTTTCTGCAGCCTGGGCATAGAAGCTGGACTGGTGAAAACCCCTGCGAAATCTGCAAAGATTGTGATTGCTGAGATTAATGAGCAGATGCCTAGGACCCTGGGTGATTCATTCATCCACTTCTCAAAAATCGACCACGCGGTGCGGGTTGATTACCCTCTCTCTGAGTTACCCATGGGGGAAGTAAGTGAATTGAGCATGAACATCGGCAGTAATATCGCCGAACTAATTGAGGATGGCTCAACAATGCAAATGGGGATTGGCGCTATTCCAGACGCCGTCCTCCATTTCCTGGGAGAAAAACGGGATCTTGGAGTCCATTCAGAACTTTTCTCGGATGGTGTCATTAAGCTCATTGAAGAGGGTGTCATCAACAATGAGAAAAAGACACTTCACCCCGGGAAAATCGTCGCTGGTTTCATCCTCGGTACGCAGGCACTTTATGATTTTGTGGACGATAATCCCATTGTTGAGCTGCATCCTACAGAATATGTAAACGATCCGTTTATAATCGCAAAAAATGAGAAAATGGTTTCAATCAACTCTGCCATCGAGGTGGATCTCACTG
Source organism: uncultured Anaerolineales bacterium (assembly GCA_965372425.1). Lineage (GTDB taxonomy): Bacteria > Chloroflexota > Anaerolineae > Anaerolineales > E44-bin32 > E44-bin32. The sequence goes on along the minus strand of CBDVCG010000235.1, from coordinate 1,932 downwards.
GACAGGTTTGTGCGGACAGCATTGGTCCAAAATTATATTCCGGTGTCGGAGGTCAGCTCGACTTTGTTTACGGTGCTGCTCGCAGCGTGGGTGGAAAGCCCATCATCGCCCTGCCCTCGACTGTCCGACCCAAAGGCGGGGAGCGCATAAGTCGCATCGTGCCGATGTTGAAACATGGCGCAGGCGTAGTCACGACGCGAAATCATGTCCATTATATTGCCACGGAGTTCGGCGTTGCGCATTTGTACGGAAAAACCATCCAAGAACGAGCGAGAGCGCTCATTGCCATCGCCCATCCAGATTTTCAGGAAGAACTCGATAGAATGGCTCACGAATTGAATTACCTGTGACTAGAAAAGCCAAGATCATCGCGACGATTGGTCCAGCATCAAGTTCTCGAGAAGTAATCCGCGCGCTCGTCGACGCCGGGATGGAGATCGCAAGGCTCAACTTTTCACATGGGACACAGGAAGATCATGCGAGTGTCATTAAAACAATCCGGAGCCTTGAAGACGAGCTGAATCTTCCGATCACGATTCTTCAGGATTTACGGGGTCCGAAGATACGAACGGGCGTACTCCCAGATGGAAAGACCATCGACCTTCAAACGAATGACACACTTATTCTGTCAACCAAGCTGGAGGACGCCAATCCACAAAGGATTTTTGTTGATTTTCCTGGTTTCCCTGAGAATGTGGAACGCGGACACCGAATCCTTCTCGATGACGGCAGGATTGAACTTCGGGTTAAGAAAGTTTCCAAGGATGATGTCGAAGTCGACATCGTCATAGGCGGCACGCTCGGAAGCAGGAAGGGCATCAACCTCCCTGACGTCGAGCTCACAGTTCCTGCGCTCACCGAAAAAGATCACCTCGATCTCGAGTTCGGTCTCGAGCAGGGAATCGACGTTATTGCACTCTCATTTGTTCAGAGGGCTGATGATATTGACCAATTAAGAGATCTCATCATCCGATACGATCCTGAGAAATCTCGTGTACCCATCATCGCCAAGTTGGAGACCCCAACCGCAATAGAGAATCTCGATCAGATCCTTCTCGCCAGTGATGGCGTCATGGTAGCGCGCGGCGATTTGGGGGTTGAAGTATCTCCGGAGCGCGTGCCCTCAATTCAAAAATCCATCATCCACAAGACATTCCAGACGCAACGCTTTGTGATCACAGCGACACAGATGCTGGAATCTATGGTCCGTAATCAGCGTCCAACCCGTGCGGAAGCTTCTGACGTCGCCAACGCGGTATTTGATGGTAGTGACGCTTTGATGCTCTCCGGCGAAACCGCCATCGGTAAATACCCAACCAAATCGGTTGAAACCATGGCACGTATTATTCTCGATGCTGAGTGTCATGCCCGTGAATGGGGCTATAAATCTGTGAAGGGCACTGAAGTTCTAATAGACGATGCGCTCGCCGCTACACACGCGGCATGCACCCTGGCCAACGATCGAAAAGTTGCGGCTATTGCAGTGTTTACATTTTCTGGTCGCAGTGCGTTCCTCATTTCAAAAACTCGCCCAGACACACCTATTCTCGCTTTCACACCTCAGCATGAGACCTACCGCCGTTTGCCGCTCATGTGGGGTGTAATCCCCTATCTCGTGCCCGTCGTTTCCTCTGTGGAAAGGATGATCGAGAGCGTACAGAAGGCTTGCCTTAACACCGATTTCGTCAACTCTGGAGACCAGGTCGTCCTGCTGGCAAGTTTCCCCGTAGGTGCGATGAACCCGCCCAATTTCACAATGCTGCATACCTTGGAATAATTCCACAAATTGTAGGTACGTAAGGGGGAAAGACCATGAAATTCAAGAGCAGGTATAGAATTGATTCTACACGACATCGTTCCTGGGATTACGCCTCACCAGGCTTGTATTTCGTGACGGTTTGTACGAAACATAAAGAAAACTTCTTTGGCGAT
>CBDVCG010000234.1:0-4337 GCA_965372425.1 uncultured Anaerolineales bacterium | reverse complement strand
GCGGCCACACCTACATCTACACTGCAGCTTGGTGTGGTCGAGACCACGAGTTTAGTCGTCATTGCCGAGCAACAAGCATGGATTCGAATTACGGTTGATGGTGAGGAAGCTTTCAGCGGCCGAGTGAGACGGGATGACGCGCTTGAATTTTATGACTTTGAGACACTCGAGCTGCTCACGGGGAATGGCGGCGTAATCCGTGTGCTTTATAACAATCAAGATATCGGTTTCCTGGGGGAAATTGGCCAGGTCATCATCCGAATATGGACAGCGGAAGGTCTGGTGACGCCTACACCCACGATTACGCGAACGCCTGCCCCGCCCACGGCAACCCGGGAAGGCACGCCAGCGCCTAACAGCGTTCCTGGAGGCTGAACCTTGCCTGATAACAGCTTCCATCTGATCTCCCTGGGGTGTGCGAAAAACAGTGTGGACTCCGAGTCTATGGCGCGACTTCTCGTCACAGCAGGGTATCGCGCGGTCCCTTCACCCCAAGATGCCGATGTCCTGATCGTGAACACATGTGGATTTATCGGTCCAGCACGAGACGAATCGTTTGACGTGCTCCGTGAGCTTGCAGAGAGTAAGAGGTCCGACCAAACGCTCATCGCGGCTGGTTGTCTCACACAGCGTTACGGAGAAGCGGTGGTACGAGAAGTGCCTGGCATCGATGGTGTGCTGGGAACGAGACGATGGATGGATGTCCTGGAGATTGTCAGGAAAACTCGCGAGCGTGGACAGCCTACCCCGGTCTACCATCTTCCCGAGGTCCCCACCGTGGGTCAGGATGAGGGTGGGGTAGCACGGGTCGCCATCCAGGGGGCCAGCGCATATATCAAGATCGCTGATGGGTGCCGGCGACCTTGTGCCTTCTGTGCGATCCCTCTGATCAAGGGCCCTGCAGTAAGTCGCCCTCCCCAGGCCATTCTATCTGAAGCGAGGGACCTCCAGTCGCAAGGCGTGCGGGAAGTTATCCTCATCGCCCAGGACACGACGGATTACGGACATGACCTTGATATGAAGGATGGCCTTGCCACACTTTTAACCGATATGGTTCAGACCGCTCCGGATCTGGATTGGATACGAGTGATGTATGCCTACCCTGGATACGTAACAGATGGTCTGATCGAGGTTATGGCCACGCATGCACAGATCATTCCATATCTTGATATGCCGCTCCAACACAGCAACCGGGATGTTCTTATAAAGATGCGCCGACCCGCGAATATGGCGTGGGTGTACAAGACGATCGAGAAGATGCGAACGGCCATGCCAGACCTGGCATTACGCACGACATTCATCGTCGGCTATCCAGGAGAGACGGAGGATGCTTTCTCGGAACTGCTTGAATTTGTTAAAAGCGTAATGTTCGATCGAGTAGGTGTCTTTACATTTTCTTACGAAGGTGGAACTAGCAGTGAGAAGTTAGGAGATCCGGTGCCATCTGAGGTGAAGGAAGATCGGCGCAACCGCCTGATGGAAGTCCAACAAAGAATTTCTTTATCGAAGAACCAGGGCTTCGTCGGTAAAAGGTTAGACGTCCTTGTGGAGGGTCATGACAACGAACTATCCATTGGTCGCTCCTATCGTGATGCACCCGAAATCGATGGCTTGGTCCTGGTGGAGGGTGAAATTCCTGCAGGGGAAATGGTGGAAGTTCAGATCACAGGGGCACTTGCGTATGATTTATCTGGAATCCGTGTTGCAGTCCCAGTGGTCGACCTCTGATCTCCCCATCCCACATTCTGGTATCAAATGCATTTTTCAACGTAATACATTACGACGACACACATTACGACGTAATACATTTCGCGTAATACGTTGTCCGGATTGTCAGTAGAATAAATACCATAATCTAACTTGCTGGTAGATCTCCAGCATTCTCAAAGAACTCGATAAGGAGTCATCAAGACCGAACGATGTCGTATTTCTTACAAGGGGCGCTGGCCGGTTATGGGATTGCCATACCCGTGGGTGCGATCGCAGTGCTGATTGTCGAGACCGGCCTGCGTCGAGGGTTTCGCGCCGGGTTTGCGGCTGGAGCAGGGGCGGCAGCGGCAGATACGCTCTACGCGTCGCTGGCGATCATCGCGGGGGGAGCCCTTTCTACAATCCTGTTTCCATACGGGGACGTAATCAAGATTGTCGGGGGCGTCATACTGCTTGGGATTGGCGCCTTTGGAATTGGGATGACCGTGAGAGCGTCTCGTGAAATTCCCGGCTCTAAATCCTTGAAACCTGTAGAAGAAAGACATATATTTTTCCAGTTTCTGGCCCTTACCATCTTCAATCCCCTCACCATCGTTTATTTCTCGATTATCATCCTGGGGGGTGGCGTGGAAGATATCACTCAACCAATCGGGGGTTTGTTATTTGTCGCTGGGGCAGCCCTGGCATCTCTATCCTGGCAAACGCTTCTTGCCGGGATCGGCGCCTTTGCTCACGAACGGATGACGCCAAAATTCGCGATGGTTGCCAGCCTGTTAGGATATATTGTCGTGATCGGTTTTGGACTTAGAATACTCTTCGTCCGAACTTGATACAATGTGTAGGTTGGATTTTCAAGCGATAGAAATCTTGTACCAGGTGGATGAATAAAAAATGGGTTTAAGGAAGATTAATACAGTTCTTTTTGATCTTGACGGTACACTGAGGTTCAGCGATCCACCGTCGATTGATACGTTCCATCGCCACGCCGAGGTTCATGGGATCCAACCTGATCCGGATTCTCAGCGGGCTGCCAGACGCTGGGTATCCGCATATTGGGCAAATTCTGATGAGCTTCTCAAGGACATGGAGATCTTCGGCAACCATCCCGACAATGGTGCATTCTGGACGAATCATGCTCGCAAACATCTCATGATCCTCGGGGGGAGTGAGAGGCAGTCTGAGCTATTGGCGCCTGAAATCACACGCCTCATGGAAGAGCAGTATGATCCCATTGGTATCGTCGCCGCGGATGCTTTCGAAACGTTGGGCAAACTAAAAGAAGACGGATATCGCCTTGGGGTGGTCTCCAATCGTCAGAAGCCCATCCAGGACGTAATCGAAGAGCTAAATCTTCAGGATTATTTTGAAATAACTCTCGCAGCAGGTGAAGTGGGTTGGTGGAAACCAGATCCTCGCTTGCTAACCTATGCGGCGGAGTTGATGCAAACACCTCCCGAGGCAATCGCATACGTCGGGGATAACTTCTACGCTGATGTCATTTCGGCTGAGGGGGCAGGGATGCGGGCGATCCTCGTTGACCCTCTGAGCTTGTTCCCAGAAGCCGAGTGCACTGTGATCCAAAAACTTGGAGAATTGGAAGGGGTATTGAACACCAACGGCAGAAAAAGATAGGGCGTGGTTAACCTAGAAAATAATTTATACGAATTGCGTAGGTTTTTCGGCGGGTCATCGTGGATTGACTCTGATGCATGGAAAACTTATACTAAAAGATAAGGTGTAACCGGAGCAGTGTAATTATGGATGAAGTAATGACAATTGAAGGTTGAAATCCCTGGCACATGGGCATGATGCCCGCGTGCCTTTTTGTTTCAAAATTTGAGTAAGGAGGCACAATGGATTATGGAATGATCGGTAAGATCGAGAAAGCAAAACGATATGCTGCGGAGCGTGAACGCATTCGCTTCGATTCATTTAATGCGACCTTTGATGGTGAAAACAATGCGCATCGCGTCATTTATGAGGGCGGAGTCTGGCGATGTGACTGTGATTTCTTCCTATCGAGAGGCGTTTGCAGCCACACGATGGCGCTTGAGCGCATCCTGCAGGATATGCTGCACATTCCTGTAGAGTCGCTTTAATCGGCCCGAAATTACCGACGGATCTTGGACCAAAGAGTCTATAATCTGATGGATCTATATTCATGGCGGGGTATGAACTACCCCGCCTTCGTATTATGTACGGCGGTTGTTTTCGAGGCTTCTTGGCGGTAAAGTTGAGCGCGCCGGACTATGGGGCACATTCCCATCGTTTGGTGATGCTATACAAGTTAAGGGAGGCAGTTTGAAACGTTGGCAGTTCTGGCTGGGATTGGCCATCAGTGCGGTCTTTTTGTGGATTGCTCTGCAAGGGTTACACCTTGATGCGGTATGGAACGTTCTGCAGATTGGTATCTATTGGTGGGTCATACCTGGCGTTGCGATCTACTTCCTTGGGGTTTGGGCGCGTGCCTGGCGATGGCACTATCTGCTCAGGCCTCTGAAGGATATTCCCACGAAAAAGATGTTCCCGATGGTGGCGATAGGGTATATGGGGAACAACATTTACCCTGCTCGTGCGGGTGAGCTGCTGCGGGCCTATGTCTTGAGACAAGATGAAGGCATCCCCAT
>CBDVCG010000233.1:0-4340 GCA_965372425.1 uncultured Anaerolineales bacterium | reverse complement strand
AAGAAAATTTGTGAGCGAGGCCCTTGCAGATGCAGGCTACGACGCCATCGAAGCTGGTAATCTCAAGGAAGCCAACAAAGCTATTGATACGGGGGCTGCCGACATCATCCTCCTTGACGTAATGCTGCCAGACGGATCGGGTCTCTCCCTTCTCGATCGCCTCGCAATGGAAAATCCGCGGCCACCCGTGATCCTCATCACCGCTTTCGGCGAAGTGGATACAGCCGTAGAAGCGATGAAGAAGGGCGCACAAGATTTTCTTCAGAAACCCCTCGATTTAGAAAGGCTGCTCCAGGCAATTGATCGCTCCTTCGAAATCGTATCCCTCCGCAGGGAGTTAGATCTCTTGCGGCGATCATCAACCCAGGATACGGAGATGATCGTTGGCGATACACCCGCCATGCAGCAGATGATGCGCGAAGCGGAACGAGCCGCTGCTGCCACGGTCTCCGTTCTAATCACAGGCGAGACTGGCACAGGTAAAGAGGTCCTCGCCCGAACAATCCATTCTGCGGGACCCAGAGCAGATAAACCCTTCGTCCCCATCAATTGTGCGGCGCTGCCGGATACGATGATCGAATCAGAGCTCTTCGGCTATGAGGCTGGGGCTTTCACAGGAGCTCAAAAAAGGAAACCTGGTTTGATCGAAATCGCAGATGGCGGCATCTTATTTCTTGATGAGATATCCTCGACAAAGCCAGAGATGCAAGCCAAGCTTCTGCGAATGCTTGACGAACATCGATTCCGACGTGTTGGAGGTGTGAAGGAAATCACCGTTGATGTGCAAATCCTGGCAGCATCCAACCGTGACCTCCCTTCCCTGATTGAAGAAGGTACATTCAGGGAAGATCTTTACTATCGATTGAAGGTCGTCGATCTGCACATCATCCCCCTGCGGGACCGTATAGCGGATATCCCCGCACTCGCGGGTACTTTCATACGGCAGATAAATCTCCGAACCGGCGGTATCGTCGAAGGTATTACCCCCCGCGCCATCGAAGCGTTAAAGAAGCATACATGGCCGGGCAACATTCGAGAATTACGTCATCTCATCGAGCGTGCGTTACTCTTCTGTGACGAGGATCAAATCGACCTCGCTCACCTGCCCCCCGATATCCAGGCATTAGCTAAAAAGAAAAAGAAGAAATAGCTGGCACACTCCTTGCAACATACGCCTTCAGAAGCATATATCTGGAGGCGAAAATGATTCCCGTCACATTTAACGACATCCAAATCATCATTGCAGCTGCAATATTTTTGTTGGGCTTTATGTGCGTCCTTTTTGGCGCCATCGTGCTCATCACCCGGGGGTACTCGCGAGAAGTACGGACGCTCGCTGCCCACACTGCCCGTTTGGGACAAAAAGGAATGGCGCAAGAGGTCACTGGGCTTGTCACGAGTGCATCCGAACTTGTAGCGTCCTTGAACCAACTGGTCAAGACCGCAAATGGTGTGGGCGTGTTCCTCATCATCCTCGGCATGGCCATGATGGGCTCAGGCTATTGGATCATCCTACAAATTGAATGGACCATATAACCTAACACAACAGGATTCACAGCATGCTCACTGACGCACAACTCATCAAAAAACTCCGCAGCTGGGCCGCCAACGATGAACGATTCGCGCGTGCCCTTCATCGGACCATCCGTGTCCCTGAAGCCTGGGAGGTACTCCACGATCCATCGCTGTTGGGGCGGATCGACACTGGTCTGAAAGAAGGCAAGGAGCTGACTCTGAGCCTGATTTCAACATACACGCTGGAACTCGAGGACGAAGGTTTCCAGGCTTCAGTTCGACTCTCCGATGATCTGGAACTGCGATTAGAGGAGCTGGTTGTGAACCCCGCAGTTGAAGACCGCTCCATGGTCGATGTCTCTCTGCTGGCGCTCGCAATCCTTCGAATCGCTGACGAAGACGAGGAAAGGTTCATCACCACCCTCAGCGATGATTGCTCTTCTTGGGCCTCCCCACTGGCGATTGCCTGGACCGACATTCCTCATGCTCCTGCTCTCCTGAACAGCTTACTCAGCGGGGGCGAAACCGAATCGCTCATCTATATCACACGGGCACTGCTTGCGAATACCACCATCGAGGAAGCTGCTTCCATGCTTGCCGCGATGGAAGATATTCAGTTCACACAGATCCTGCAAGGGTTGCGTGGTGTTGGCGAAGATGAGCTGTCTCGCGCGCTTGCCGGGGAAATAAACCTTCGCAAAGCAGCTCCCAGGCTCTCACAGACCGGCAGCACGATGGAGAATCTGAATGGCGTAGCTGCAGTTCAGCTTGGTGTGCGGAATCTCGATCTGGCAAGGAAAACGCTCAACGATGCCTGGAAACACAGCGCACAGTTATCTGCCCAGATTGCCGATCAGCTCGCCGACCTCGCCGACGAAGAAGAGAATTCGGTCCTGGAACTCGAGGCGCGTCAGCAAGCTCTTCAAGCTTACTCAACACCTCTGCGTCGTGCATGGCTTGCGCAAACATTATGCGCTTTGAATCGGCACGACGAAGCTCGACTTGTCTTGCGAGAAAAGCCCACAACCTATGAGGAGTGGATTGCCTCCGGACGAACCTACCAGGCCGGAGGCGACCGGCTTCAGGCCAAGGAGCGCTATCGTCAAGCGCTTGATCTGATCGACGGCTCTACATTGGGAGATGTTCGATGGCTGAAGACGCTTCTCATGGGGTTAGAAGGAATCCATGAGAGCGAGCTTGCGCTCGAGGCTGCCGATGCGCTTGTAGGGCTCACACCGGCAAACGCAGTGTCCCACCTCCTCTACGCCAAAACCGCTGATGCAATTGGACATCATCAGCTCTCTTCTGATCAAGCCAGTATTTCATTTTTACTGCAACCCGATCTTGACGAAGCGAAGGAGATTGCTGCACGAAACCTGCAGGCCATAGGTGATTCATCGACGGCATTGAGTTATTGGAATGAACTCTCACAAACTTCAAAGAATTTCCTCCCTCAGCTTTCCAGCAGTGCCTTAGATGCAGGTGATTTTCATCTGGCGAAAAATACAGCCCTGCGCATCCTGGAAAATAACGTAGATTCAGTAGTTGGCCAGGTTCTCCTTGGTCGCTCACTCTCAAACCTTGGAGAACATGCGGATGCACTCGAATACCTTGAAAAGGCAACCGCAGCTGCACCAGATGACCCAAACACTTGGATCGCGATTGCAGAATGCTGGGAGGCGCTCGGTGAAGATAAAGCTGCCGATACGGCTCTTTCAGAGGGGATAAAGATCTCGCCTCAGGACGCGCACCTTCGTAATGCGCGCGCCAATCTTTTAAAGAGACATGGGCGTTATGCAAAAGCCCTGGTCGATTCCTCCATAGCCGCCAAAACTGATTCTCCAGAACCTGGTTGGCTGATGGAGCACGCCGAGATCCTTACCGAACTCGGCCGTGGTGACGAAGCCATTCCTTTCCAAGAAATGGCATATGAGCTTCAACCTGGCAACTTAGATGTAAGACACGCCCTGGCACTCTCATATGAGCGCACACATCAATACGAGCGAGCAGATAGGCTGATGAAAGATCTCTCTACTAGTTCACCACCAGAACGCTTCTTCGATGCAGGCAGGATTGCTACTAAAGCAGCTCAAGCCCATGTTGATGAAGTTCAATATCTAAGGGCTGTCGAATACCTGCAAATCGCAGCAGACTCCGGCGTGGATGAACCCACGCTCGAATACTGGCTAGCAGCAGCCTACGAAGGAAGCCATAATTTTGAGGGGTCAATTCAAGCTTATTCAAAATATATCGACCAACTTTCACTTTCAAATAACGAGTTTCAGCTCGAGAGCGCACTTGGGCTTGGCCGTGCGGCACTGAGTGCAGAAAATCCAGAATTGGCAATATCCTCCATCGAGAATGCCAGGTCTACCTTCCCGACCAATATCGACTTGATCGTTTTGCTCTCAACAGCCTATCTCGCCCAAGGCGAGTATGACCATGCAAAGCAAATCGCACGGCAAGGAACGGATTTTCGTCCAAACTCACCTCTCCCCATTAACGCCCTCTATCAAGCTGCTCTCGCGGGGGGATCGCTGGAAGAGGCTGTATGCGCCAAGAGGCGCTTGGTGGATCTTCGAGCTGATGATGCCGCTGAATGGCTCGATTTAGCTGCCTTGGAAGGACAAATCGGCTCACAGGAATCAGCTCGAGCAACCCTAGCCCAGGCTCTTTCGCTCGATCGACTAGACCCCGAATATCTGTCACAAGCTGCATCTATCCTTACCTCAATATCTCCAGATGACAGAATGGCGCAGCGTCTATTAGTCCGAGCGTCGGAGAACGCGCCCGAGGACACCAAGATTTTAAAGGCACTGGCGAGT
>CBDVCG010000232.1:0-4342 GCA_965372425.1 uncultured Anaerolineales bacterium | reverse complement strand
GCACTTCAGCCTCTACCTCCTGAATTACTATCAGCCGCTGCATCTTGCCGTCCCAGGGAGTTTCCGGATCAGTTGGATCTCCCGATACTTCGCCATCATCCGATCCTGGCAAGAAAATCAACCCGCAGGGGATGGTGACAATTACATCGCCACCGAGTTCAATCGCAATTCCACTGGGTTGAAAGAGACCCACAATAACATCCTCCGGGTTATCGCCATCAAGCTCCGCTCGTCGGATTTTTCCACCGATGGAGTCCGTCCAGTACATCATCCCTTCGCGTGTATCCAGCGCAATCCCATAGAAGAGACCGGGTTCCTCCTGGATGAGGCCCTCAATTCCTGTGCCATCCAGGTTCGCTCTTTGAATCGATCCTTCCTCCGTCCAATACAGCTTCCCTCCAGAAGTATCCAGTGCGATCGCAAATGCCCGAGTCTCTAGAGGAATCAGGAGCATATCGCTGTTGTTGGTTAGATCTGTGAGGTGGATGCCGGATGTGTCGATCCAGTACAGCCTGTCTAGCTCTGGAGCGAGTACCAAACCCTGAGGAGCGGTCATGGAAACGGGCAAGGATTGGACAAATTCACCATCGGTGTCTGAACTATAAATTTTTGAGTATTCGGCATCGGTGAAGAGCATGGCTTCAGTAGTGAGATTCAAGGCAATGCCTACCGGCAGAGAAAGCTCGTCTAGAACCAGGTCTTCGATATTCTTCCCTTCAAGTGTGGACCGTCTGATATGGTCCTTACCTGCATCCGCCCAATACATTTCACCATTGGCTACATCAAGTGCAATTCCATGGGGTTTATCGAGGCCCTCGGTTACTAAGTCTTCTATATCCGGATCACTTACCCACGCTCGTTGAATCTTGTCAGCACCCGGGTCGGTCCAGTAGAGCCTTGCTGTGGTTTCGGCGTCGTTCGTTACAACCACCTCAAGTACTTGACCGAGCGTTTCCTCCAGGAAGACCTGAATATCGATGGAGATCGCAGGATGGCTCGATTGCCCTACAACAAACGAAGAATCCGGTTTTGATACCTGACCTGGGGCATCTTCCACGATCACTGATTCCTCAGTCTCTGGTTCAGAGGGAACGACCTCAGTAGACGCGTCCTCCCTTGAGAAAAAAGGAAAGCTGCATGCAAGCGAAGTGATGATCAAAGTCAATACTCCCAGTGAGATCGGCAGGGAGCCCCCACGCTTTCGTATGTTCCGGAACCTCACAATTCACCTCCATAGAACATGAAATCGGATCCTGACTATGGTGTCAATAAACACACTGTGGAAAATGCTTATGAGTGAATCTTGAAATTCATACCGACAGTGGAAACCAGCAGGGAGGAGTAGAAAAGTGTTTGTGAAACCTACGACAAACACAATAGTAGGTGGAATTCTTCGATACCACAAATCGGAGATTTGTACTTGCAACTCCATCATCCATGATAAATAGAACAGCCTTGAATCTCTTCAAGGCTGTCGTGTTGTCAATATGCTATCTTTAGAAGTGATTAAGTAGCTTACCCGAAATACGGAGGGGCGTTGTCCTCTTTCCACTTGATGTTACATCCCACGCTGGGTCGCTGTTCGGATGAGACAGGAGAATCGGCCAGGACCGCATCCATAGCAGCCCTGAGATCCTTTCCAGTAACCGGGAGATCATTGCCAGGTCGACTATCATCCAGCTGCCCACGATACACAAGCGTCCGTGCCGAATCGAAGAGGAAGAAATCAGGTGTACACGCCGCTGTATATTCCTTTGCGACCGATTGGTCAGCATCATAAAGATAGGGGAACTTAAATTGGAGGGCCTCCGCCATCTCTTTCAGGCTTTCGGGTGCGTCCTCTGGATAATCCGCGGCGTCATTCGAGCTGATGGCTACGATGCCGAGATCTTTAACGGCGTAATCCTGGCCGATACTCGCAAGTTCCACTTCGACATGTTTAACAAAGGGACAGTGCCGACAGATGAACATCACCAACAAACCTTTTTTCGTATCGAAAGATTCCAGGGAGACACTTTCACCCGTGACGACATCAGGAAGCTGAAATGCGGGTGCCTGGGTTCCAAGAGCTAACATTGTTGAGGGTGTATTGACCATGTTGTTTCTCCTCATATTGTTTAGTGAGACTCTATCACAAAGAAGGCTCGCATGGCCTGCATCATGAATGCAAGCAGATGCTCATCAACACTTCAGAACGTGGATCCATCTCCTGAAATGGGATTCTCACAACAAACGGATTGAGCGTTATTAAGGGGGTGGAATGATATTTCGAATCTATTGCTGCCCTACATGCCGGTGATCAAAAAGTCTGGAAGGGCGTGTCCAAAATGAACACGATCGAGACCACCGAACATGCGAGAATGCATGCCAGGACAATGATCCCTGTTACTACAATGGCGAGTATGGCAACTTTATCCGGGTTCGACTGGGTCCTGCTTTCTTCAGTCATCTCAGCCCTCCGATTGGTGCGTATATCTCTTCCACATTGAATCTATTCTACAACAGGATTCTTCTGAGGATTGGTCGACAGCCTTATTCTTCGCTGTCCACTTTCAACGGAGCCTCCATTGGGTCTTCAGCGCGCTCTCCGAGCAAGCGACTCTTCTGATAGGCCGCCCATACAGCTTTGGAGAGCACCGTGCGCATTCCCCCCTTCTCCAGTTGGTAGATCGCTTCGGCACTCGTCCCTCCCGGTGATGTAACCAGGTTCCGCATGCGCGCGAGGTGGTGGTCAGATTGCGCTGCATATTTTACGGAACCCTGCACCGTCTGGATTACGAGCTCGCGTGCATCGCGGCGCGAAAATCCCAGGTGTACGGCCGCATCGACCAGAGCTTCCATCAGCAGGAAAACATACGTCGGACCCGTTCCACTCACCGCAGTCGCCATGTCGAGCTCTCCCTCTTCCTCGACGTACAACTCTTTTCCCATGGCGGTAAGAATGGTCCGGGCTTGTGCGAAATGGGATTCAGTCACGGCTGGGGACGCCGTCCAGACCGTCATGCCCTCGCCGATTTGTGCAGGGGTGTTCGGCATCGCCCGGATGATGGCCTCATGGCCAAACCCCAGCCGCATCGTCTTGATCGGCATACCAGCCACGATCGAAAAAACGAGTGCATTTTGCGGGATGGACCCTTTCAACTCGGTCATGACGTGTGGGAGAACTTGCGGTTTAACTGCGATCACCACAACATCGGAATTCTTCACAGCTTCCTTGTTGTCCGCGCTCTCACGGACGCCATACCGCTCTGACAGCAGCTCCCTTTGCTCAGGCACCGGATCGCTGACGACCACATTGCCCGGGTCGATCTCACTACTGCCTGTCAAGGTGTGGATGATGGCTCTTCCCATCGTCCCACTGCCAATTAGACTGACTTGTTTATTCTGGAGCGGTTTCTGCGTCATCTTCGCCTCCTGCATCAGATATTACCGAAATGTATTCGCAAGGTTCAAATCTTCTGCGATGCCAAAGATGGCGCCGCATTCTTTTTAATTTTTCTATGATTTTTCTTCACCGGTCTTTCAAGTGATAGATACCCGTCCTATCCGAGATGATCAAATTGATCATTAAGATCATAATCCAAGAATGCACCTTTTCGACATTGCAACAGCTTAAAGAAAAGCCCCCGCGATGCGGGGGCTTCTTTGTTACGATTCTTTGTGGCTAGACGATTGTGACGTCTGCAGCCTGCAGGCCTTTTCCGCCCTGCTCAACGGTGAATTCCACGCGCTGGCCTTCTTCTAGATTGCGAAAGCCGTCGCCCTGGATCGCTGAGTAGTGCACGAATACATCGTCGCCATCTTCGCGCTCGATGAACCCGTAGCCCTTGCTACCATTGAACCACTTGACCGTACCTTGAACTCGTTCCGACATTATACTTAGCCTCCTTATGGCCAATTCAGTATGAGTTGCTTGTCTCGTTCCCGGCGGTCGGGTTCTTAGAACCAAGACAGCCTGAGCTGCTTACGCTCAGGCCTTGATCTTACGACTTCCAGACAGAACATACATGCAACCTTCAGGCGGTAATAATAACAGATATTGACAAGTTTGAACAGGACGATTCGGGCATTGTGACTTTCGCCACAAATCGAACTTTTAAATTGGTTTAGTGCGGCTCCAACCTACCGCAGAGACGGTGCTTTTCAGCTCCCTCGACAGAATTCGGTCAAAGGAGATTCTAGAGTACAATAATCCGAGTACAAAAAAGATGAGGAGGAACAACGTGCAAATCGTTACAGACAGCGGAACAGAGATTGGTTTATCGGAAGAACAACTGAAGGACTTAAATATCCACGTCGTCCCATTGAATGTCCAGTTGGGGGACCATGTCTACAAGGAAGG
>CBDVCG010000231.1:0-4342 GCA_965372425.1 uncultured Anaerolineales bacterium | reverse complement strand
GATGAAACATGAATGGCTAAACTCCTGCGGATGTATCTAGGAACGAGATGGGATTCTACCAAGGTTCAGAAAGAAGTGGGTTTTCATTGGACGCAATCCAAATGAGAAGCTGCAGAATCTGTCTGGACGATTCGCGAACCCGAGGATATGATTGGCACTTCATTGTCAACCACACCAGGAGAACGTGTTCAACGATGATCAGTCGCATTAAGGGAACCTGGGAAGAATTTCCCCGGGACTTCTGGACCCTCATACTAGCTACTTTCATCGACCGCCTCGGCGGGACGATGATCTTCCCCTTCTTCGCGCTCTACGTAACCCAGAAATTCGACGTAGGCATGACCGAAGCGGGCATCCTGTTTGCGATATTCTCAATCACCGGATTTTTCGGAAATTTGGTAGGTGGTGCGCTCACAGACAGGTTCGGACGGCGCGGCATCGTTATTTTTAGTCTTGTCATCAGCGCTTTCAGCAGCCTCTGGATGGGTATGGTCAACGACCTCAACGTCCTTTATGGCCTGGCCGTCGTAGTGGGCTTCTTGTCTGACATCGGTGGACCCGCCCGCCAGGCGATGGTCGTGGACATACTCCCGGAAGAAAAACAAGCCGAGGGATTTGGTATGCTCCGGGTTGCCGGCAACCTCGCCTGGATTATCGGCCCTACAATCGGTGGGCTCCTGGCCACCCAATCTTATATGATACTCTTCGTACTCGACGCCATCTCGAGCCTGATCACCGCAGGGATCGTGTACCGCTTAATCCCTGAGACGAAACCTGAAACAGTCACAGGTGAGGAACCCGAAAGTATTCTGAGCTCCTTCGCTGGGTATCGCCATGTGCTGGCAGACAAGCTCTTCATGGCTTTCCTTGTTGTTTCGATGTTCATGCTGATCGCCTATCTGCAGATGTACAGCACAATGTCTGTGTACCTGCGTGATATTCATGGCATCGGGCCTCAAGGATATGGATTCCTCATGAGCATGAACTCCACGACGGTCGTGCTCTTCCAGTTCTGGTTCACTCGACAGACAAAAAAATACGCACCTATGCTCATGATGGCGCTCGGATCCGGATTGTATTTGATCGGTTTCGGCCTTTATGGGTTCGTGGAGATCTTCGTGCTCTTCGCTGTGGCGATGTTGATCATCACCGCAGGTGAGATGATCGTCATTCCAGTAGGTCAAGCTCTGGTGGCGCGGTTTGCCCCCGAAGATAAGCGTGGAAGGTACATGGCAATTTATGGGTTGTCATGGACTATCCCGGCGGCAATCGGACCCTAGGCCGCTGGCATCGTCCTGGATAATTACAACCCCAATCTCGTTTGGTATCTGGCTGGCATATTCTGTGCGATTTCAGTGGCGGGTTTTTATCTGCTTTACCTCCGGTCGAGGGATCGATTCAAAATGCCAGCAGCAGAACCATCGGAATCTGCTGCATCCACCTGATCATCATGCCATAAACAGATATATTGCAATATTACGAATTTGCGCTCTTCCTCCGTCGCATGACTTCGTCTTGATAATAGATACTATCAGGTAAAGCCGATATAGCCGTCAGCTGCAGTGAAATATTAGGGTACCGTCTTCTAATCCTGCGGTCATGGTTCAGCTGGTGTGCCGCGGAGCTTGTCTTCCCTGAGAAGATAGCCGATGAAGATCCACGCCGTTCCGAAGAGAATTGCATGGATCACAAGGAGCTGCGGCTCAATGATATAGAATAGCAGTGCCGATACATAGATGAGACCAGTGGTGAAAAGCGCGACTCGCCATCTGGTGGAGAGATTAGAACGCAAACCAGCAACACCCAATAGAAGCAGACCGACCATTAAGAATATTGTTCCATATCCCGAAATCGAGTAGCCAAAATTCGAGCAATCACCGCCTGTGCGGAATGGCCCCAGGAGAGGGACAAGCAGACGTCCGCATACCCAGAATTCGATGATGTTGCCGAAAATAGCCAGTATCAAGCCAACGCTAGCGAGGAGGTGTCCACTTCTCCCCAATCGACCGAGAGGCTCTGAGAGGTGTTTGTAGATGCCGATGAGCCCGGCCAGGAGAAGAGCCATAGGGACCCAAAGAAGTCTGCTGAAATCTGTATAGCTCATACCGATGAGAGTCGTGTCCGAACCCGACCAATGATCCGGAAAAAAGATTTCGATGATCGCGTTCAGTGCAATGTAACTGATGCCCCCGAGAACAACTAGCAACCAGCTCCAACGATTCAAAAGTATGGATACCATGCTAAGCGTTTCCTCCGCAAGCGATGAGAATCTACAACTACTTCAGATCTCTGTACGGTACTGCCAAGCGCATTAACTTTGAATCTATGGACTAGGTGTTTGACCCCTCACACGAGGAGCAGGACCGTAAGCAGCAAAGCTGAGACGGCAGGCACGGTCAGATTATCCGTCCCATGCGGGGAAACTGCTTCAGCAGCCGTAGCACCCAGGGCGGTGATCGCGCTGACGAGGAGCGCCTCTCCGGGCGTGATACGATCCATCGAAAACATGAGCAGAGGAATCACAGTCGCAATCCAGCCCACCAGGAACATCGTGAGTGACCCTTCGAGTGTCCGTGTGCTCCCGAATACCGAATACTTCCTGCGTCCGTAACGCTGACCGATAACGGCTGCGAATGCGTCTCCCCACGTCATCGGCATCAAAGATGCTACGAGAACAACGGGGTAGTCCCAGAATATCCAGATTGCTGCGGAGAATGCAAGTGGGAAGTAAACGGTCCCTAGTTGACCGCGCTCTCCCGTCTCCATGGCTTTGAAGGTTTCACGCCGATAGGAGATGTAATTTATCAAGACAAACGACAACGGGGGAATGATGGCAAACATCTTGTTTTCGAAGAGCAGAACTGTGCCAAATGCCCACATTCCAACACCGATGTGGACGAACTTCCGTGTGAAATCCACAGAGTAACCACGCCATTTCCGTAACCCTTCACTTATCCCGATAATCGAGAACACGTAGATATAGGAAATAATTAAGGCAATCCAATCCTGGTTCATGTCCTTCTCCCGAGGTTATTGATATTGCAGCTCTTTGACTGCGCAGTGCGATCGATCCGCCAACGGCCAGAACGGCTCAATTGTACACGCCACACCAAAAAACACGACCCCTTAATTAGCCATCCAGCCTTCAAGTTTAAATGATGTATGATTGGACGACTTGGAGAATTGTGGAATTCAACCACGATATCTAGCCAGCGTCTGCAAAGGGTACCTCTTGCCATGGAAAATTTACTGCAGTTATATCCGGCCTTTAAAGAAGACATCCTATTGAAGGGGTTGTATCTTCAGGAGGAAGACCTTCTTAAAGAAGGAAGCACGATCATCTATACAAATTTCATCACCAGCCTCGACGGTCGTATCGCCGTGCAAAATGATGGACGTCTGGGCGTACCAGATAAGATCACAAATCCCCGAGATTGGCGCCTCTTTCAAGAACTCGCTGCCCAGGCGGAGGTCGTGCTCACGAGCGGACGCTACCTGCGGGACTATGCCGATGGGAATGCACAAGAGATCCTGCAAGTCCATGAGGAACCGGAGTTCACTGACCTCGTAGACTGGAGAAAAAGAAGGGGGTTAGCCCCCTTCCCCGATCTTGCGGTGATCAGCAGCAGCCTGGATTTTGCCATCCCCGGGGCTCTTCTTGAAGACGGGCGACGTGTCATCGTCGTCACCACGAAAGATGCCGATCCAAACCGAGTTCGATCGCTCGAATCCAAGCTCGGGTCTGTCATCATAAGCGGCGAACACAGTGTGGAAGGCCGCGCCTTAAAAGACGCTCTGGCTGGAGAGGGTTACCGTTCAGTGTACTCGGCCGCCGGTCCCCGGATACTCCACCTCTTGCTCGAGGGAGGGGTGCTGGATCACCTCTATCTTACGATCGCATCCCGAGTATTAGGCGGCAATCCCTTTGCCAGCCTTGTGGAAGGTCCATTGCTCTCACCTCCAGCCGATTTCGAGCTGAAGAAACTTTACTATGATCCTTTCGGGTTGGATGGTGTGGGGCAGTTATTCGTCCAATATCATAAAGCCATCTGAATCACGAATCTCTCCCCACACGGGTCTCGATCTTAAACAACCTTGGCTTCAATGCTGATTTCTGTTTCTCAAGTTGGAAAGAAATTTCAAGTAAGAAGGACAGATTCACTTTCGAAGTTCGAGTACATCCTCATCATGGAGCACGTAGTCACGGCTGACCAATTGCCCATCAAACCCTCCGCTTCCCCATACCCTCGCCAATTTTAAGTTTTTGTAAAAATCCTGATGCACTTTTGCGGCGAACTCTTCAACCGTCGATCCCTTCTTCATAACGTAGGGTGAGTCATAA
>CBDVCG010000230.1:0-4342 GCA_965372425.1 uncultured Anaerolineales bacterium | reverse complement strand
ACCACGTTTAAAAGCCGCGTGCAATCCGCTTCGGCTGGTTGGGAAGGATGTATTTCCTAAATCAAACTTGTCCGTCTGACCGACGTACCCCGGCCATGCTGGAGGAGTTCGAGCTTCACCTGATTCGCCCAAGTAAACGCCATATTTATCGTTGACATATCGCTTCAGCGCTCGAATAGCAACAGGCGCATCAATCTTCCCCCTCCTGCAAGCCGCCTCGCAAGGTGCTCCACAGACCCATCCACAAGTAGATGCGAATGGGTTGGTTTCGCGTGCGATGAGATACGCTCGTTCATCATCGCCCTTCGCGATAGCATTAACGTAAGCACGCCCGTCTGTCCGAACCGGACAGGCAAATTGGCAAGCCACGTTGCTCTGGTAATACTCAAAATCAGGCAGGAATGCGGTATATGCCGCCATAAGCAATCTCCTACAACATTCATTGTAGAGATTATGTGTCTAGATTGGGTCTAAAAGGAGTTTACGATTGGTGGGAGCTACTCAAAACGGTATCCAAATCCGCGTTCGGTCAGGATGTGATGAGGATTTCCAGGATCTGTTTCGATTTTCTTGCGCAGCGACCAGATGTAGTGCTTGACATGTGCAATCTCTCCGGCGTATTCAGACCCCCAAACAAACTCGAGAAGACGCTCGGTCGGCACCGTGCGCCCTTCAGAGCGAGCCAAACATTCCAGCATTCGGTATTCCGTGGGTGTGAGCTCGATGATCCGTTCTTCAATGGAGACTCGACGCTGATCTAAGTCGATTCGCAGGTCTCCGCTGGAGATTACCGACCCTACGTCGCCAGACGCCCTTGAGCGGGTGAGCAACGCGCCGATGCGCGCCGTGAGTTCGGCGAAGGAGAATGGTTTTGTGACATAATCATCCACGCCCAGACGGAATCCATGAAGCTTATCCACTTCTTCGCCTTTCGCGGTTAACAGGATGATGGGAACACTCGATCGATCTCGCAATCGCCGGCAGACTTCCCAACCATCCATTTCTGGCATCATCACATCGACGATAACTAATGAGGGCTGTTGTTCCTCGGTAATTCGCAGACCGGCGGGACCATTTTCGGCAACATTCACGGAATACCCGGCGGACGCCAGATGATCACATAATAACTCGAGCAAGGTGATGTCATCATCGATGAGCAATATTGTTCCTTCAGTCATTCGATCCACTCCATACAGGAAGTGAGATGGAAAATTCGGCACCCCCCTCTGGGCGATTCTCTACCCAAATCCGCCCTCCCTGGACCTCTATAAGCTGACGTGATACATAGAGACCCAGCCCATACCCGTACGCCAATTGAGAATCACTGGAATCTGATCTATAGAACTTAGTAAAAACACTCTCAAGATCCTCTTCTAGAAGCCCTGGGCCAGAATCACGAACGGAAACGATGACCTCTGTCTGGTTCGCATGTACGTCGATGGATATGTCGCTCTGCTCCGGCGAGTATTTATCCGCATTGTCGAGCAGGTTTGCGAACGCTTCGGAGAAAAGATCCCTATCGACCAGCACATACGGCATCCCGGGCTTATGCGGGACTATGATCCTGCGTTCGGTCATCCGTGCACGCGTCTGTTCAACTACCTGTGTGATAAGCGGGACTATAGAAACGGGTTCCGTCTGAACGACGATCTCACCTGCCTCGATCCGTGCAGTATTCAACACATCCTCCACAAGCCTGTCCATGCGTGCAAACTGCTGTCGCAAGACTGTAAACATCTTTGCACAAGTGCCATTAACTGCCCCGCAATCGGCATTCATCCGACCAACGGCGCCTTGCATATTCGTCAGGGGAGCACGAATTTGGTGCGTAACGAGGGAGACAAACTCGGTCCTCATCCGATCCAATTTTTGCAGCTCGCTGTTTGCTAACGCAAGTTCCTTTACCTTTTGGGCAAGCTCTTGAGTCCTCTCAGCAACCTGATTATTCAGGTTCTCATTCAAACGACTGATTTCCTCTTCCCGCTGTTTCCGTTGGGTGATATCCCGCATTATGATGGAAACACCTTCGTGGTCACCCGATTGATCCATGAGCCTGGTAGCCGTAATTTCGACCACCTTTGAATGCCCATCGGCATTTTGGACTGTCATCTCATGCCCCTGGATATAACCCACACGGAACACCTCGCTGAACAACCAATCCACTTCGATATTGGAACCGCTCCCACCGACTATAAGATCTGACAAAGTATGACCGATGACTTCATCCTTGTCATAGCCCATGAGAATCGTGGCGCTGCGGTTCCATGAATCGATATGTCCACCCAAGTCGAGGCTGAATATTGCATCTGCCGATGCGTTCGTAATCGAAGCCAGACGTCTTTCACTCTGTCTGGCTTGTACTTCAGCCAGTCTTTTCTCATCGAGCCAGCGACCGATGAGGGTCAGCACCCAATAGGCAAGCAGCGGGCCGACGGTTGCAAAAAACAGAATCTCAGCGAAGTAATGGATCTCTTCACCATATTGGTCATGGACCCAGTTGGCCACACCCAATTGATAGAAAATCGCGACGACGGCAAAACCGACGGGCAGGATTATTCGGAGGGTCTTGATCCGACGGTCAAGGTCATTAGAAGTCGATACCATCATGGTCATTCCTTTACTTGAAAGCTTTGAGAGCCTGACGCTCAGCGTGCAATTGATTGGTGTCCATATTATAAGATAGGTTATAACCAATCAAGCTCCGAATACTCCTATTACGCCATTCCATTTACGCCATTCCATTTACGCCATTCCATTTACGCTAACTACTTTACGTCATTCCACAGATGCTATCCCATCTTCGCCATTCCTATTACGCGATCCCATGCTTGAAAATCAGCACGTCGATTTCGAAACCTGAGTTGAGGAAAAAATAATTGAAAATCGACGTTGATTCAGACACAATCTCTGGGCTCGCATGCATCTCATAGCGCTAAATACTGCGAAGCAAACACCATTTCTATAGAAGCGTAGACGGGTGAATCTCTGCAGATGTTGCCAACATGATCCTTCCCGGGAGGATGGGCTTACGACTTATGATCAGGATTATGTATTAAAGCATCATGCCAAATCGAATTTCTCGAGTTGTTCTTCACAACTCAGGTCAGGTCTGATATGATCTCACATGCAGCGAACCGACCTCGGCGTTTTGCGGCCGGGGTTTTTGTTTGCCACCAAGTTCAAGATCGAAGGGTAAGCGCAATGATGCAAGTTGTACGTGAGGATCTCCGCAATATCGCCATCATCGCACACGTAGACCACGGCAAGACCACGCTCGTCGATGGCATGCTCAAGCAGGCTAAGATATTCCGTGAAAACCAGCAGGTCGCCGAGCGGATCATGGATTCGAACGAACTCGAACGCGAGCGCGGGATCACCATCCTGGCGAAAAATACGGCCATCTCGATCTTCGATTCCGAGATCGAGGGCACCGTGAAGATTAACATCGTCGACACCCCCGGACACGCGGACTTCGGCGCGGAAGTCGAGCGTGTCATGAATATGGTTGACGGCGTACTGCTGCTCGTCGATGCCGCCGAGGGACCCATGCCTCAGACGCGCTTCGTCCTGAAGAAGGCATTGGAGATGGACCATCGCGTGATCGTGGTGATCAACAAAGTCGACCGCAAGGGCGCTGATCCCGATCGTGCGCTGAACCTGACATTCGATCTCTTCATTCAGTTGGGCGCCAGCGATGAGCAGGCCGATTTCCCCGTGATCTACACGAACGCAGTCACGGGGCAGGCTGCCGCCACGCCGGAACTTGGGGCTGACCTTCAACCACTGTTTGATGCTATCCTGCGTCACGTCCCTGCCCCTGTCGTCGATCCAGACGCCCCTTTTCAGATGCTGGTGACGACCATCGGACACGACCCCTACCGGGGCATGACGGGCATCGGACGTATTCGGGCGGGTCGTCTCGAACTTGGCATGCCCATCACTCGTATCACGACCGAAGGGAAGATGATTTCCGAGGAAGCGAGATATATATACGGCTTTCAAGGGCTTGACCATCCTGAGGTCGAGAGCGCTCTGGCGGGTGACATCGTGATGATCGCCGGCCTGGAGGACGTTGCCATCGGGGAAACGCTCACCGATCCCGAGCACCCCGATGCCCTTCCCGTCATCCGCGTGGAAGAACCCACCGTTCGGATGACCTTCGGGGTCAATGCCTCTCCCCTCGCCGGGCTAGAAGCTCAGTGGAGCACTTCGAGGAAGTTGCGGGAAAGGCTGTACGGCGAATTACGCACCAACGTCGCACTGCGAGTCGAGGATTCCGAGAGCGCAGACCAATTCACCGTGTCGGGGCGCGGGGAGCTTCACCTGGCAATTCTGATCGAGA
>CBDVCG010000229.1:0-4346 GCA_965372425.1 uncultured Anaerolineales bacterium | reverse complement strand
TGATCCATACGTCTCAGCGAGCTTGATGAGGACGCATGGCGTCCGTAAAGTGGAGCTCGATGAGCTGTTCTCCTCCTCTGATGTCGTCAATGTGATGTGCCCTTATACACCGGAGACCCATCACATCGTGAACGCAGAGGCGTTCGAAATAATGAAGGAAACCAGCGTACTGATCAACTGCGCCAGGGGGAAATGCGTGGACAACACCGCACTTTACAACGCCCTAGTTGAAGGAAAAATCGCTTCGGCCGGACTTGATGACACGGAAGAGGAACCCGCCAAGCAGCATGATTGGAAACCCGAGGACAACCCTTTATTTTTCCTGGACAATTGTTTTATCACCCCGCATTCAGCCTATATCTCGGTGCAAGCACTGGAGGAATGCCGACATATCGCAGCGGAGAATGCCAAGGCGATCCTTCTGGGAAAGCCACCGCTCGATCCGGTGCACCCGTAAGACAGGATGGGAGAGAAGGTTTGGCTCAAAGGAGGTGGTTGCTGGAAATATCGCGTAAAAGATCCAATCATCACATTCTTGATCAAAAGATTAGAATAAAACGGAGGATGAAGTAATGAGAATTCGAATCGTTGCACTACTACTGCTTCTGGCTGTCGTAGCTGTCGCATGCGCGCCTGCGGGTGCTCCGGAAGAAGCTGCTCCCGCGGAAGAAGCTGCACCTGCGGAGGAAATTTCTGCAGAAGGTTACGAAGCACCCGAGCCCGGCTTAGCTCCAGTCTCCCTGGAAGCCGGGGCACAGGCATCCTGTGCGAATGTAGCCTATGATGGAACCGGCGCGAAAATCGCCTACATGCCTCCTGCCACCGAGTTCAACTACTACCAGGCCATCGGTGCCGGTATTGAGGATTTGGCGGGAGAATTAGGTGTAGAGACATTCATGTTGGCGCCACAGAGCGGGTCGGACATCGAGGGTCAGATGGGTATGATCCAGGATGTACTCACCCAGGACGTGGATGCGATCATTCTCTCCACACATGATGAGTTCGCTGCGGCTCCGCTCGTAGAGCAGGCCATCAATGATGGTGTCGCGGTGATCATCGTCAACTCCGACATCGCCAACTTCCCGACCCCCGTGAACGGCGTCGTGGGTTATAGCCAGCGTAAAGGCACCTACAAAGAGGGCATGTACGCTATAGGAATGTTCGGCGGTGAGGCGAAGGTTGGCGTTCTCGAAGGTCTTCCGGGCTACCACTCCACGGAACGCATCGGCGGTTATCTGGATGCATTCGCGGATTTCCCCGGCATGGAGGTGATCGCCAGCTTGCCCACAGAATGGAATGTTGAAACCGGCAACACGGCCATGATGGACTTGCTTCAGGCAAACCCCGAGATCGAGGTTGTCGTCACTGCCAATGACTACATTTCTATCGGCGCGGCGCGAGCAGCAGAAGCGCTAGACCGAGGGGATGTGGTAATCTTTGGTAATGATGGGGACACAACCGGACTCGAGGACATTGCATCAGGTATGTGGCATGCAACCGTGAACACGACACCCTATCTGATGGGGCAGGTTGCTCTGCAGGTCGCGATGGATTGCTTGGAGAAGACCTATCCGGGTGGATGGACAGAGACCCCGACGGTGATCGTTGACGCAACGAACGTTAACGACTATCTCTGCCACCCCGAGAACCTCTTCCCGGCACCGGCAAAGGAGTATTCTTGCAACTGATGATTATCTAGGATTCAGTCTGCTTATGCCCCGGCTGTGCTCCCTGAGTCACAGCCGGGGTCATAGTCATCGAGATTATACCTATCATGACCGATATCGACGATTCGAAAACACCGTTGTGGGAATTGCGGAATATTTCTAAGGCATTTCCCGGTGTTCAGGCATTAGATGATGTCTCAATGTCATTCAATAAGGGTGAAATCCTGGCTCTGGTAGGCGAAAACGGGAGCGGAAAGTCGACGTTGGCAAAATGCCTCGCAGGAGTTCACCAGCCCGAGTCTGGCCAGCTCTTTCATATAGGGAAATTGGTAAAGCTTGCCCACCCTTTCGAAGCTCGCGCCCATGGCGTGGCAACAATTTACCAAGAATTTTCCCTTGTACCTCCCCTTTCCGTCGCCGAGAATATTTTTCTGGGGCGTCATCTTACGAGATCAAAGATCGCCGGTTTAGATTGGAGATTGATGCGCGAACGGACGTCCGATATCTTGAACCAACTCTCAATTCATATTGATCCTGATGTAACCGTCGGAGCGCTCTCGGTTGCAGAGCAACAGTTGATTGAAATCACCAAAGCCATGTCTGTCGATTCAACGCTTCTCATCATGGATGAACCTACCGCGGCTTTAGGGCTTGCGGAGACAGAGCGACTACACGAGCTTATCCGTCGATTGGCGGAACAAGGTCAGGCAATTTTGTATATATCTCACCGGCTGGACGAAATTTTCCAGATCGCAAATCGTATCTCCGTGTTGAAGGATGGTCGTTGTATCGATACGCAACCCGTTTCCTCGCTCGAGATGAATGATGTCGTCCGTATGATGGTGGGTTTTGATATCGGACAGCATTATCCTAAAGAAATCAACGTCACATCTGAGGTCTGTCTGGAGGTCGAGCACATATCGACGGAGGCAGGTGTTAACGATGTCAGCTTTGACATTAAAGTCGGTGAAGTTTTTGGCCTCGGTGGGATGGTGGGTGCTGGGCGCACGGAAATTGCAAATGCGCTCTTTGGTCTCGATCCTTTGATCGGGGGTCACATCAAACTTTACGGTGAACCCGTCCAGATCTCAAGCCCCTCGGATGCGATCCATGCTGGTATCGGACTCGTACCTGAGAACCGCAAGGAAGATGGTCTCTTTTTTAATTTTAATGGACCTCCCAATATTACCCTCTCCCGTCTAAGATCTATCCTTAAACGAGGCTTTATTGACTTAACTCAGGAGCAGCAGACTGGAGAAGAATATTTTGAGAAGCTCAATATTACTTCTTCGGGACTGAATCGTTCGGTCCAATTCCTGTCCGGTGGCAACCAGCAGAAAGTGGTGATCGCTAGGTGGCTTTTCTCGCGGGCTAAGCTGCTGATTCTTGATGAACCCACCCAGGGAGTTGATATCGGAGCGAAAATCGAGGTCTATAGGGTCATTAATGATCTAACATTGCAGGGCTTCAGTGTTCTTCTGATTAGCTCCGATTACCCTGAATTGCTAGCAATGAGTGATCGGGTGGGGATTGTGCGTGATGGGACGATACTGCAAATATCTTCTGCAGATGATTTAACCGAGTATAAATTATTAGCCATTGCTTCAGGTGCAGAAGGGAATCAAGCCCAATGAGATATCGTTTCATAATACCAGCATCATGTCATAGGTAAATTGAGACGCGTCACGCTATCGGCGATGAAGAGAGCTGATTGCTTAAGGATAAACCAACAAATTCTGGCAGCAGGTACGTATTCGCTGCAGGAGTAGTTGATGAAAAATCTTGTCAAATTCTTTCGCTCTGCAATTGCAGGACCACTTGCAGCGTTGATCATTGCTATGATCATCATTAGTTTGACGACGGATCGGTTCCTGACGACTCAAAACCTCATCAATGTTTCCCTGCAGGTTAGTACTATTGCGATCGCAGCCATTGGCAGCACACTTGTGATCCTGACCGCCAACATCGATTTATCGCCGGGTTCTGCTGCGGCACTTACGACATGCGTGCTAGCGATCTTGGTGAAAAACATGGGGATCCCTTTACCCATGGGGATGATCGCTGTACTCGTTTTGGGTGTTGGGATGGGTTTATTAAATGGTTTTCTTAGCTCCTACGGCCGGATACCTTCATTCGTGGCTACGCTGGCTACCATGAGCATTTTCCGTGGGCTAGCGTTCCTTATAACTGAAGGGCATCCAATCTTTTCTATATCCCCGGCTCTGGAAGGATTATTCTATGGCAAGGTTATCGGGATTCCGCTGCCATTTATTTACATGTTGGTCCTCTATGGTGCCACGGCCATTTTCTTGCGGAATACACGCAGTGGTAGAGCTATATATGCCGTAGGGGGAAACGAGTCGGCGGCTCACTTGTCAGGGATCCATGTAAAGCGTACTCGATTGCTTGCATTTATTCTTGCGGGCCTTGCTGCTTCAATTGCTGGAATACTAATGTCGGCGAGATTAAATTCTGGCTCTCCGAATTATGGTGTTGGGTTGGAGCTAGCAGCTATTGCAGCAGCCGTAATTGGTGGAGCCAGTCTTGCAGGCGGGCACGGGAACGTCATTTCAACTCTTTTCGGGGCTCTGACGGTGGCAGTTGTCCGGAACGGTTTAAATCTCAACGCGGTCCCGGCAGCATGGCAGAACATTACGCTCGGATGCATCATTGTTCTGG
>CBDVCG010000228.1:0-4375 GCA_965372425.1 uncultured Anaerolineales bacterium | reverse complement strand
ACAATCCGACGGCGATACGTAAAAAAGCCAACCACTCTTCTGTACTCAAAATTCCAAAAACAGTTTGCATTTCGCCTCCCTTTAACTCGACAGACCATTTCTCGTCAGGAAACGCGCCCAGTGTTATGTGGGCGTTTCCTGTTGTGTATACTTGACTACATCAGATCTGTCGACTCTTACTTCGACTCATGCAAATGGACTGTGAGCCTTGGCCTCTCAGGCTATGGAAAAAACGCTAGTTGTGCTTTAATACTCATGGTCTCAAACCGAAACTGGGCAATTAGAAAGAGAGGATGTTCATTTGGGTGACAGGACCAATGAACAATGGATAGCTGATCTCGCCTCCTCTGGGCCTGATCAAGAATCAGCGATTGAGGATCTCCGAGCGATTATCCGCTCAGGGCTGCCCTATTCACTCTCCAAATGGCTGACCCCAACGGATCCCAATTTTGATGCACTTGCGGATGAGGTAACACAGGATACGATCTTGCGTGTCCTCGATCATCTCCAGTCTTTCGAGGGTCGCAGTAAATTCACTACATGGGTGCACAAAATAGCAGTTCGAATAGCTCTGACAGAACTTCGAAGGAAGCGGTGGAAAGATGTCTCCCTCGATGAACTTCTGGATAGTGATGCAGCTCCTGCCGCGGTTGGATTAATTTCTGATACGGCTGAAGATCCAGCCCTCGCAGTGGAACAAATGGATATGGTGGAACGTATGCGAAGGGTGATCGATGAGGAACTCACAGAAAAACAGCGTACCGCGCTAACCGCTGTGGGAATCCATGGCATGCCCATGGATGAGGTCGCACAGCGAATGGGCATGAAGCGGAATGCATTGTACAAATTGATGCACGATGCCAGGCTGCGATTAAAACGAAGATTGGAAGACGAGGGCTTAAGTCCAGAGGACGTTTTAGCTGCCTTCGGAGGCGGGTAAGAACCAGGGTCATCTGATCGTCATATTGGAGAAGGTAGTTATAAATGCAAGCATCAAAAGAGAATCTTGAAAAACTCATGCAGTCTATCGCTCTTACGCAAGAGCATGAGCTGGATTGTAGTGAGGTATACGATTTGATGGATATTTATGCGGAGACCGTCAACTCAGGGAAGGAACTTACCGAGATCCTTCCTTTGGTAAGGCAGCATCTCGAAATTTGCAAGTGCTGCAACGAGGAAATTGAGGCGCTGTTCCGAGTGTTGGAACAAGAAGAGAATTAGCGGTCCATCGTTGTCTAATTCTATGAGCAATGAACCACCCGAGGGTAACTATCCCTCGGGTTTTTTTGTATGCACGGCATCACACGGAAACGGTTGCTACAGATCAAATTAACTATGCCGGATACTCCAGGTATCCGGGATGACTTAGGGGGAAAGATGAAGAATATGAATAATTTCCACAAGTTCTAGCCAGATTGCCTTCAACCATCTTCCCAGAATTCCTCTAATTCGACTCCAAGTCCATCTGCTAATCGGTTAACAAATGCATAATAACTTGTAACCTGATTGATGTCTAAGATGGCTCCATCGCTAAAACCTGCCTCTCGTAAAGCTTTCACATCTTGTTCTACCATTTCCCAAGGTTTTTTTGTGAGTTTCTCAACATAGGTCAACATCGCCAAGTCTTCCAGATCGATTGGAGCCTTTTGATAATTTGAGATTAGAAGATCGACTAAGTTTTTATCCTTGGTTAGCTTTTGGAGACCCGCTCCATGATGGGTTATTCAATAATGGCACAGGTTTATCGCAGACACCACGACAGCAATCATTTCTCGCTGGATGACACTCAACTCAGAGGGTCCTCGCATTAGTGTTTTATATAGGTCAAAATGGGCTCGGAGGGATCGTGGGTTGAGGCTGTGAATTTTCAGTATATTATCCACACCACCCCAGGGCTCAATCAAATGATCATAGGCTTCCTTTAGCTGACCTTGTGCTTCTTCTTCTTTAATCATTTTTATCCAGGCCATCGGGTCATTCCTTTGCGATTGGTTTATTGAGATATTCATTGAATCTCACTTATTTTGTTGTGAAAAATCAGCTTTCGCAAGTATCCAAACGGAGTCAAACAAACAATCGCCCCTAATCCTTTGATAACTAGTCTAGACAGCAATTTTCATCTCATCACAGACAAATCTACTCTCGGGAGGTTGATGTTGTAATGCATTAAATGATGCGCGTTACCGTAATCCATCTAATTTAAATGGGGGTAGCTTCCACTTACCTTTGTAATCGAAGGCATGCTGAAACAACTCCAATCAAGGGGTCTTTGCTTAAGGGCTGCTATCTGCCTCGAAATAGGACGGCGTGTCCTGGAATCGGATCCGATGAAGGGCTAGGTCGGGGCCGACTTATGTCTTTTATATCTTCAATATAACTGCTGAGCGTGTCCGAGTCCAAGCCAACCTTTGGCAGACCTTCGTTGCTTTGTCAAGATCCGGGTTTCGATAAAGTAACTGAGAGCCCGTTTCATCCTCTGGATCAACGGTTTCGATGATTTCCAAAATGGTTAAACCATATTTAGATTTATCGATAAATCTTAGATACACATAAGCCACGCCTATCTCTCGATCCATTTTTATCCATAGTTGTTCAGATTCGAAGCGGAGACCGCCCATCCCTATGGTTCGTATTCTCTTCAGAATTGATGCTAGGTAACACCGCAATCCTCGACAAGGAATGAGAACTTATCCTTCACCCGTTCTATGTATGCCTCGGTTGACATCTCTCTTCGATATGTAGGCATGGTGCCTCCTACCTGTTCGAAAGCAAATTGTTGGTGAGTGACATTAGATCAAGTTGCTTTTTTCACCTATCACCAGGTGTCTTGGGTAAGAAGTTGCTCGACGAGTCCGTCATGAGAGTACGTTCAAAAAATTCATGAAGGCACGGCTGGGTTGGAGGAATACACCATGCTGAATACAAATCTGATCGTTTTTCTATCCCTGCTCACAGTTCTTATTGCCGGCATGCTTTTGCCCCTGCGATTTCGAGCCAGGTCAAACCCAGTTCGAGTTCCGGTTCGAGTTGTGTCCAATCGTAGAAGCGACAAGATGCCCAACGAATTCAGATCGCGTTCGAGAGAAACTTGAAGAGAATAGCTCGAATTGAACCGATCTTGTGATCGTGCCAAAGATATGAAGGGAGGCTGATTGCGATTTGACGGAACAATTGTTGGATTGTTTTTCAAAAGCTAAACGCATAATCGGAGGTTCAAATGCAGAAATTAATTAGTGGTATGTCAAAAATGTATCCTTTATTCATCGCTATGGGTGTCATGGTCGTTATTGCATCTGTGGTGATCGGATATCAGAACTCCCAAGCCGCCGCTGAATACTTCGGCCAACCCAAAGTCATTCGCGAGACGACCTTGATGGCGCAACGAGCAGCGATTATGAGCACGGGGTTATGGCTTCCATACTTAAAGTTTTTAGGGTTGGGGCTGATATTGAGCGGTATCGTGATGGCATTGAGAGTTATCATCGATGACCTTCAAGGCGCTGGAAAGAAGGTGTTGTCGAACCTTCCTGAAGGCAAGCGTCCCGCACCGCCCTCAGCTCCATGGTACGCCATGCTCATGCCCATGACCATGATGCTGGGGCTGCTTATCTTTATCGCTGCCCTGGTCGTGAGTCTGGATTTGGCGAATACGGCAAGCGCGGTCTTCTCTAATCCGGTTCCAGACATCGATGCGGCAGCGGCAGGAAGCGTTCTTCTGACTCAAGTCGAGACGATCCACGCCACAACTGCCTGGTTGGTACCCTTGAAGTTCTTCGCCATCTCGACGGAATTCCTGGCGATTGTCCTGGGTCTGAGCACGATTATCTACATCCTATCGAATCAGACCAAGATGTTTGGCAAGGGAATCGATATTGCTCGCACACTCGGGAATCAACCCGAGAAAGTTCAAAAGGATGCTCGAGACAAGGTTCCTGCGTAGTCTTGAGAACCGCATGAAGAATAGGAGATATTAACATGGCTACAATTTCAGTCCCTAAAAGTCCCTGGCAGCTCAAAGTTTATCCGATTTTCACGATCCTCGGGTGGGTATTAATTGGATTAGCCTTCTTGATTGGATTGATCGTACTCTCTTCCACAGCGAACAGCTACTGGGGGGGAAATGCGAAATCGGTGCGGGATGCCGCCGAAGCTGGTTCCGTTTTGTTGGGCCAACTACAAGTTCTCACCGTGATCCCTCGATGGCTCGAACCGCTGATGTTCCTGGGTGTCGCAGCTTTCATGACGGGCATCGCGCTGGAATTCTCCTCGATTCCGACGCTGTTGAAAAATCGAGGCGATGTGATGCAGGTGTGTTTCCCATTGGTCGCGAAACACGGTTAAGAGTAAGGAGAATTAATGATGACTGAAAATACGA
>CBDVCG010000227.1:0-4377 GCA_965372425.1 uncultured Anaerolineales bacterium | reverse complement strand
CTGGCCATATTCGAGAAGGCACTCAGTGAAGCCGAAGAATCATCAGGACAGTAACTGGATTGAAGGGCCAGGGAAAGTTGGCGCAAGCGCGAACCCGATGCATTCTGTTTGACTGGGGAGATACTCTCATGCCCATCCTCCCCGACATTGAGGGCCCAATGGCCGATTGGCCGCGATTGGAGACTCTTCCATCCGCACAAGAGACACTCTCGTCCCTTCGAGTAGGTTGGATTATCGCGCTAGCGACGAATGCGGTTGATTCTACTGAAGATGAGATTTGGCGAGCTCTGTCTCGGGTTAATTTAGACAGGTCTATTGAAAGAGTTTACTGTTTTAGAGAAATAGGACACAAAAAACCGTCTCGTGGTTTCTTTGAGTTCATCTTGAAAGATCTTGGACTAAGTTCGTCAAGCGTTGTCATGGTCGGCGACACGTACGATGTTGATGTGATAGGAGCGAACAGGTCTGGCATACGTGCTGTGTGGTTCAATCGGCAATCCGAAGAAGAACGAGTTGACACCATGCAGCGCACAATACACGATTTAAAAGAGCTCCCAAAAGCACTCCTTTCTTGGGAGCTTGATGCAAATTAATAACACCCTCCGAGTGGTCTGTTAAGGATGTTCCGTGTCATCAAACCTCGAGAATAATATCGATTTGATTGAACTCGCCGCAATGTGCCCGATCTAAGCGAGGATGTTTTGAGACAATGAAAAGCTCATTAAAATCGAAGCTAATCCGCCTTGCGAATTCCATTCTCGCTTTTTATGCAAAATCTGTCTATTTTGAATACCCGGTTGAGAATTCAGATGGGGAAATCATCGGATATGAGTGGCACGGGCTGCGGATAGGTGCAGGGCACGTGTTTTTCAACTCTTGTGAAGATGTAGATGATTTATCGACCGATCATAATGCTCGTGCATCCAATCAGTCCTCCGAACGTGGATATTAAGATAAAAATTCCTCCCAGCTATTTATCAAGCCGAAACTTTTTCCTTGTGTCCAAGCATAAGTTCTCCGATTATCTGAACATCCGCATCTTCGGCGTCGATCTCCCCCATGATCTCGCCTTTGAACATAACGATGATGCGGTCACTCAGAGCAAGCACTTCGGGCAGTTCAGTCGAAATAAACAGCACGGCCGCGCCTCGATTTCGCTCGCGAAGCAGCACGTTGTGAACAGATTCCACGGCGCCTAGGTCCAAGCCTCGAGTAGGCTGAGATGCAATGATGAGGTCTGGTTCTTCACTTAACTCTCGTGCAACGACAACTCTTTGCTGATTGCCTCCCGAGAGGTTGCTCGTTTGGACACTGGAGTTGGGAGTTCTTACGTCGTATTGCTCAATCAGGACGTCGGCTTTTGAGTATATTGTCTTCCATTGCGTGATACCGCGCTGCGCATACGGGGGATCCGGGAATGTTTTTAATACGAGATTTTCGGCAACGTTGAAATCGAGCACGAGCCCAGTCTTTCTGCGATCCTCAGGGATGTAACCGAGGAGGGAAGGATCGCGTACAACATCCAGGACAGGAACGCTCTTAATCTCAATGGTGCCCGATGTGGGCTCACGTAATCCAACGATGCACTCGGCTAATTCCCGCTGTCCGTTTCCGTCAACTCCGGCAACGCCAACGATTTCCCCGGATTTAAGCTTTAAGCTTAAGTTGCTCAACGCAGGAATGCCTCTATCGCTGTCACAATCCAGATCTTCTATGACCAATACTTCTTCACGATCCTTAACTGCGGGCCGATCCTTTCTATCGAGGATTACAGATCGGCCTACCATCATCTGTGCCAGCTCACCCGGAGAAGCGATTTTGGGGTCAACTGTCCCGACAATCTGCCCATCTCTCAGCACTGTAACACGGTCCGCCACCTCCTTCATCTCCTCGAGCTTGTGACTAATGAAGATGATCGATCGTCCCTCATCGATCAGTCGGTTGATGGTCCGAAAGAGTTTTTCCACTTGGAAGGGTGTCAGGACGGCAGTTGGCTCATCAAGAATTAAGAGTTGTACGTCTCGAAATAAAAGCTTGAGGATCTCCAGCCACTGTTGATCTCCAACAGGAAGCTGCCACACAGGGGTCATCGGATCAAGGTCGAGATCATACTCTTCCGAGAGTTCGTTGAGGCGCGAGCATGCGGATTCGAGATCTAGGAGAGGGGGGCGATCGGGGCGTAAACCGAGGATCACATTCTCGACCGCGGTAAGGTTTTCCACGAGCATAAAGTGCTGGTGAACCATTCCAATCCCGAGCTCAACTGCTTCTCGTGATGATGTTATCTCAGCCAGCTCACCATTAAAATAGATTTGACCGCTGTCCGGATGAATTAATCCATAGAGAATGTTCATCAATGTCGATTTGCCGGCTCCGTTCTCTCCGAGAAGGCCATGGACTTCGCCCTTGACCACCTCAAGGGAGATATTGTCGTTTGCCAATACGCCCGGGAAAGTCTTGGTTATTCCGATCATACGGAGAACAAGATCGTCATGAGTGCCCATCCATGTACCTCCAAAATGTTTCACATTTCTGTACAAGGCAAAAAATTCAATTCAACTTCGCGTGATGACAAGAAGAGGCTTGCGAGATCTTTCAGCCTACGCCTTGTTAAACTCGGAATTTGCTATTTCTACTATCTTTGCCGTGACGGTTCGAGCTAATAATTCGCCTTTCTCTCTGGATGTGTACGTCGCCTTGTAAAATGAGCCGGACTTAGTGATGATATCATCAGGGGGCGGAAAGATTAAATACGGCACCTTTCGTTCGCTCTGGTCATCAATGATCTTATCCTCTCGTACCAAATCGGGGGTGAAGTATTGCATCAAAGCCGTCTCACCAATACCAGCGTGTTCTGTGTCCCAACCCGGGAAGCCAACCCCCTCAAATACCTCGTCCAATACCTCCTGTGGTACGAGATCCCACCAGGATACGATAAGTACCGTTGCATCTTTATAGTCGCGGAAAAATAGCTCTACGGCCTCTGTTGCGAACGCCACATTCTCGTAATGTCCATTGAGGATCATAAACCTCCTTCCCCCGTGATGATACGTGGAACGAAGAATATCGAGGACAATATTAATCAGGGTGGAGCCGTCCAAGCTCGTAGTGCCTGGATATTCTTGCCCTCCCCCACCAGGAAGAGGTTTGTATCCGTATGCGACTGTCGGTAGCACAATAGCGTCTATTTCCTCGCTAACTAGCAGAGCAAAGCTTTTTGGAATTACGATGTCAACACTTAATGGTAAGTGAGGCCCATGTTGTTCCAGGGCGCCCAAGGGTAAGATGATCACCTTTTGCCCAATCACTTCGCCGTACTCTTGCCATGTCATATTTTCTGCAAGCATGGTCCACCTCCTGCTCATGAAATTCGAAATTGACTTGAAGTTAAACCCTGCATATCATGGCTTAAAGCTTCCCGTGTGGTTTCAATTATCCTGATGGTAGCTCTCCGGACTAAAGAGATTGGGATCGACGACATATCGGTTCACCTCAATTAATATCATCCCTGGGAACGAGTTGAATAATATCGGGTGGGCACACGTAGATGCATAGACCACATCCGTCGCATTTCATAATATCGACATGGGCGATTTCGTCTTCTATGCTAATTGCTTGGAAGCCTCCATCGGCACAAGCCCTTACACACACGTTACATCCAGTGCATAGTGATTCGTCTATCGTGGCGATCATTTGAATGTCAAGATCTAGATCGGAGAATCCGACAATATTCGGAAGAGCTTTGCCTATGACGTCTTTCATCATATTGAATGAGCGACGCTCAAGATACGCTTCGAGTCCCGAGCTCAATTCACCAATGATTTGGATGCCATTCCATTCCGCCGCAGAACCAACCTGAACCGCCGAGGCACCGACAGACAGAAACTCAGCAGCATCTTGCCACACAGCAACTCCACCGCACCCGAAGATTGGAGCTGTTAGTTCTTTGGCTATCTTCGCAGTCCAACGAAGGGCAACCGGGCGCAGCCCGGCGCCATGATACCGGCTGACAAGATGCTCAACATTGCCAGATGGCATGGGCAATAACGTATCGGGATCTATCCCACCGACTCCCAATAAACCGCTTGTGGCTGTGAAACCGTCGGCGCCTGCGTCGCGGGCCGTACGTGCAAACATGACAATATCTGTGACGTTTGGAGAGAGCTTGACGACCACGGGAAGTGCGGTAGATTCGCAAATGGCATTCACAACACTCCCAAGTGCTTCGTTGTCTTGACCTAATTCCGAAAACCCCGTTCCGTTCGATGCGAACGCTTGAAGTCCTGAGTCGATCTCGATCGCGCTGATTCCATGAGGCACAAGTTTTTTCACAATCTCTTGCCAATGCTCTAAATCATCACAGCCATAAATACTTGT
>CBDVCG010000226.1:0-4415 GCA_965372425.1 uncultured Anaerolineales bacterium | reverse complement strand
GCTCCCACGACGACATCGCTCAGGTACAGATTCCCGCTGAAAGAGAGGCCAAGCAGATTGCTGATTTGCCAACCTAACAGACCGCCTATGGCGCCAAAAATGGCATAGTAATAAACCCTCAACCGTTTACTCATGCTCTACTCCTCTAACCGTTCGTATGATTCGTCCATCGTCAGATTGCTCCAATGGACGACGCTCGAAGCTCCGTTCTCGCCCAGTTCGTAGAAACCAAAGTAACGATGGGCATCCAGCGTCATATCTTCCTGGCGGATGAAAAAACCACCCGTCGCACTGTGCGGTTCAATTACAAGTGCAACTTGCCACACTTCCGGGAAGAAATGACGGTGGAGCCACACATCATAATTGGACAGGAACACACCCATGCGAGGGTGGGTATGAAACCATCCAACGAGTTGTTTCTCGGGGAAACGCTCTTCCATCTCATCATTCATGGATACAAGACTGTCTTGGGTAAACGTCAGGAAAGCACTTCCCTGCCTCGTATGACGCGCGGGCAGTACGCCATCGATGAGAATAAAGGCGTTGCCGCTTTCCTCGTCCTCGTGCCATTCCCCGACAAGCCCGCCACCGACTTCACGCTCAAGATCCGTCCCGGCATGAGCACAGAATCGGATAAATGATTCTGGTGTGATAAATACGGAAACGGAAGCCTTGACGTCCTCCTCGAACGGGGAGACCCACCGGCGGGCGCCCGCAAGGGGTATCCGCGATCTTAATGGCGTCGTATCCGTCGGCGGTAGAAGACGGACGTTCGCTTCCATCTCCCCGTTCGGGTTGGACATCGCGTGGTTCGGCTGGATCTTCATCCCGCCGTGACATCCGCAGTGATCATCAAACGATCTTCCGCTGGAACAGCAGCAGATGCGAGTGTCTCGTCCTCTTGCAGTTCCCTGCCGAGAGCTTTGCTGTCTAATCGATAGCTCATTGGTCTTCCGTCGGGCCCCACTGTTGGAAGCTCGAGCGATGTTACCAACTCCGGCAACAGCTCTTTGATGGGTACATCCACCGGCATCTCGGCCGTGCGTGTCCCTCCTGCGGGTAAAACTAAGGTTACGGATAATTCTGTTGCCTCTGTTACTGCTGTTTCTGCTGCTTCTGTCATCACTATGACCTCCTCATTGGTCGTTGACCCACGGGATCTTCTCCCGCTGTGGTTGCGAGGGGATTATTTCAATTTCACCCTCGGCTTCTTGATTTTCACGGACCACTTCTTGCCCCCATCTTTACTGGATGATTTCTCACTTTGGAGATGGACGCGCTCGGGTCTCAACAACTCACGATTGTCCACCGGAAAGGCATTTGGGTTTTTCTTGCGGTATTCTCGACACCACTTTGCCGCCTCGGGATCCCAGGGAAAAGGTGGCTTGGTGGGGTCATCATGGAAATTTTTATACTGCAGCATTTCTCCCATCATGATCACAAGTCTGTCCAGAGACCGTGCAGCCGTCCACCATGCCGCATCGATGCATACGCTTCCGTTGATGTGATTGATATTCGGGTGCCAGATGGGTGTGAGCCACTTCAAACCAGGCCAGCGCTGTGGATACTGGCTATGGAGATAGATCTCGACCTGATGATGTTCACCAAAATTTGGTGCACCCTTTGCATTCACACTGATGATGCTTTTACATCGGTATGTCACGATATAGCGTTCTGGCGGAGTTCCGGGTTGCAGAGACATCGCCTCGAAGCTGATAAGCGAAGTGCGCGCCTCCGTATCCCGCATCCGCTCATAATCGCCTCGCAGTCTCCGAACTCGGGGGCTGTCCTCCACCGATACGCCACCGGCGGTGATATCGGCGGTGAGAATGAGACGATCTTCGGGAGGGACACCCGCAGATTCGAGCGTTTCGTCACCCTGGAGCTCTCTGCCCAGCGCCTTGCTGTCGAGCCGATAGTCCATTGGACGGCCATCTGGCCCCACAGTCGGGAGCTCTAGTAGCGCCACGAGCTCGGGTAGCAGCTCCCCAACAGGTACATCAGACGGGACTTCTGCTGTGCGTGCGCCTCCACTTGGTAAAACAATCGTCACGGTTTGATCAGGCATACTTCATCCTCTCTCTGTAGTTGAGGAATTAATTGTGGTGGGGAACCTGGCAGCTGCCCGTTACGGCCCAGCAATCTGCGTGATGCAACGTATGGCAGATTGAGCACTTGTTGACTCCTTTTGGATCTGAGGGGTCAACGAGATCGAGGCAGTAGGGACATCGGTGTTCCATAGCAGCCGCGAGCCTCACCTTGGACCGCACCCTTCTGCGGATAAAATTTCGACGTTGCGGACGTGCGGTCGGTCGCACAGGCAACGATGGTGAAATCCGAGCGGCATGCGGACGGATGCGTCTGCGCCAAGTACGGACGTCACCATGTGCTGTATCCACCGAAACCGGATTAGAGGTGGCCCCGCGAATTGCCGAAACCATAACAGCATTGTCATCGGAAACACTCGGTGTGTCGCTGCGAGACCAGGCCCGCACGGACAGCCAGGCGACGAAACCTCCGAGTGCGACCTGAGCAAGACCGTACCAATCCGGTCTCTCGCGAGCTATGGCGTTGAAATCGAATCCAATTTTGGCATGGCTCAACCAGCCGATGAACGCCAGCCCGAAGCAGACCCCCACCATCGCAACCAGCCAGCGTGTGAAATAGCTGTGTTCGTGCAGTGTCCATCGAGACATGAATCCGGCCACCAGTCCGATCCCTGCTGCTGATACGGGTACGAGAAAGGTTGGAAGGATGCCCCGGTTGAGCACATAGATGGCTGCGAAGCCTACCGCGGCGGTCAGAACGGCGCTCAATGTGACGATAAGACCACCGTAGAGCGGATTTCGATGTGGGGAAATCCCTGTTGACATGTGTGCCTCGACCTGGCTGGCCATAAAATCCTCAGTCATGCAGCCGGATTCGTCCGCTGCCTGCACCCGAGAGAGAAATTTCAGGCGCAGGGGTTTCGGGTCCTAGACGGATCCTCGGCATCTCCGCCGACTCCCTCATGGAGCGGATGAGAAAATGCTGAAAATGAAGTGCATCATCGAGATCGCCAGATAGCTCAAAAAATCCATATTCCTGGCTGTTATGCGCTCGGATGATGTGTAGCGGAGGTACACCAATGCTCAGCAATGAGCGATCGAGAAATGACTCGTCCCCGGAAATGGTATGGGTCATATTAACCTGCCGGACCAAACCACAGACCGGGCAATGGGCTGCATCGAAGGGAACTTCTGAAATGGGTCGCAGCACTTCGTCTACCGAGCCGCACTTTCTGCACTCCAGTGAAAGTACGATTTCCTGATCGAGCTCGATCACGGCTTCGGGTCCAAGATCCACACGAACGAGCTGTAAAAATTCCTCCAGCGTCGTGTTCCCGGCTCTATTCGAGAGTTCA
This sequence comes from uncultured Anaerolineales bacterium, assembly GCA_965372425.1. Taxonomy (GTDB): domain Bacteria; phylum Chloroflexota; class Anaerolineae; order Anaerolineales; family E44-bin32; genus E44-bin32. The sequence goes on along the minus strand of CBDVCG010000226.1, from coordinate 1,012 downwards.
ACAATTTCCCCGTAGCGCCAATGACTTTCACATTCATCATCGGGAACATAGCCGGTCGTGTGCATCTGGTTCGTCATGCCGTTGAAATGGGTGACCTTTCCCGCCTCAACAGGGAGGTCGTGTATGATCTTCAGCGCCTCTTGCGATTGCATGGCGCCGATGATGGACGCAATCGTGGGCGTGGTCGGTACCTTCCCCAGCAGGATATTGGCCCTCGCAAGCAGCGGGCACGAATAGCGCAATGACATTTCGCGCCTGGCCTGCTCGGTTAACGTACACTCGTAGCACGCGCCCTCCCCGGGGATAAATACTCGCACGAGACCCAATAGTTCTTGGATGGCGCCGTCGACCCACGATTTACCAAGCCAATAACAAAACCGGTTGACCGCCAACCGCGCTTCTCGATTATCCAGGCATCCGACCACAACATCCATTCTGCGAAAAATTCCGAGACCCACCTGCGTGCGCACGTCCGCATTCAAGTACTGCACCTTCACATCCGGGTTCAATTCGCGGATCCGAGCCGCAGCGATTTCCGCTTTCGGCCTGCCATTGTCGCGCTCGCGGAAAAGCACCGAGCGAGAGAGGTTGGCCGCCTCGATGTCATCAAAGTCCAGGATAAATAGATGACCCACGCCCATCAAGGCGAGATTCTTGGCAACTTCATTTCCCAGGGCGCCTGCCCCCACAATCATCACCTTGGCGTCCTGCACTTTCTCCCGCTCCCACCAGGAGATGAAATCGAAAGTTCCCAGACGATCCTCTTTCAGGTTGGGGACGCGCAATGGTTTTTCGACGCTGACGCGCAGCGCCTTGGGCCCATCAGGGGCTTCCGGTGGACCGCCGTTTGATTTCTTCCCATCTTCCGGCTGAATCCTGGTACGGGGTCTCCGGCTGGCTTCAGGTGTACGATAGCCCACAGAAAGCTCCGTCATCTGGGCGATGTTCCGACGATCGATCGGGCGAACAAAGGACCCGACCCCGGGTTTAACTTCTATAATGTGGTTCTCCG
>CBDVCG010000225.1:0-4439 GCA_965372425.1 uncultured Anaerolineales bacterium | reverse complement strand
TGAATGTACCTCCCAGGTTTTTCATGGTACTTACTCGTCCAGCTTGAGTTCTTCTTCGTCAATTTTCCCCACAAATTCAGGCTCTTTATTTCCGGATTCTGAGGGATCCTCCACTCGAATACCGCGACTGGTCACCGGGACTTCCTCGGTAACTGCAGACCACGAGCCCTTGGCGATTCCATTGGCAATCTCTGGAGAACGTACTATTTCCTCTAAATCAGCTACAAGTTTTGCCATCAATGCAACTCTGCCCAGGATGCGATCATCCACATCCTGGTTGTACAACCAGGCAAGGCCATGTTTGAGCTCGACAAGTGGATCCGTGATGTCTGTGATTTTCGACCCAGCTTCGTCGTACCGCATGACGACAACTTTCCGTTTTTTACCGTTCTGATCGGGGAGGTCCGAAGAAAAAAGGATCAAGTTGATCTCGCCAAGCTCGACCTCCCATTCGGCCGCGGTCCATTCCTCATGGACTGATTCGAGATACTTATGCAGCGGCCGGTCCCCATCCTCCTGATCCAACGCGAGCCATTGATCCGCCTTTGGGTTGGTCATTATCATGCGGCCACCAGGTTCCACAACCACGACTCCATCCGGCAAACAAGCGATGAGATCGAGCGTCTCCCGACGCCATTTTTGAAGCTGCATTACGCGCTCAGTGACCTCCTCTTCGAGCATATCGCCCCGCCTCCGTTGGATCTCAGCCATCCGCAGGTTGTCCAGCATCAATCGACGATAATCTAGTGCTCGCGAGACAACATTATCGAACACGCTCATGTGATCGAAGGGTTTGGTGAGGTAAGCGAACGCACCGCTGTTGAGCGCCTCGACAGCATTCTCTATCGTTGCCGCTGCCGTGACGACAATGACCTGTGTGTGCTGATCGCGTTCTTTTGCTTGCTTCAGAAGTTCAAGCCCCGTCACGCCCGGCATGTATATATCCGTCACCACGAGATCATAGGTTTTTTTCTCGATAAGCTCCATCGCCGAACGCCCATCACTGGCCTGCTCAATCTGAAAACCCAGCTTATCAAGCCGGCGAACCATGAGCTTCAATAACTCGGTATCATCATCCACAGCGAGGACAAGAGGACTTGTCATGTTTGCCGTCCGATCTTCAACCTGTTTTCGAACACGACTTCACGTGCTTCAACAAGACCTTGGAACCCCGGGTTAGCCATCCCCACTCTCCTCAGGAATTTCCGGCAGCGAAATCGCAATCGTGCTCCCTACCGATCCCTGACCTTTGATCCATACTTGCCCCCCCATACGCCCAACAATAGCTCTCACCATCTCGAGCCCTAAACCCTCACCATCAAAGTGATCGTCCCCGGTAAGGGAAAATGGATCACCCCTCAGCCCACCGTTCCGGCTTCGCTTCGGAATCCCCTCATCTTTGACCTCAATCCAAACCTGCCCCCTGCGCCGCCGGGCGCTGACTCGGATTTTTCCACCCCGCTGGCTTCTATCAGCAGCTCGGTTGATCAGTCCATGCACCATCTTCTCCATCAAGACTGGATCTACACGAAGATTTGGCAGGTCATCCTCTAACTGAATCTCAAGGCTCAGATCGCTGTCACGACGCGCTTCCTCGATCTGAGTAACCAGTTCCGAATTGAGGATCTCCGTCAGGTCAACCTCGGCTTGTTGATATCCAATTCCCGCCTCGATACGCACCAGAGCCAGCAACTCATCCATCCACGTCTGAATTCGACCGAGCAGCTTCGCCAGTTGATAAATCGTGGCGGAATACTGCTCATCATCTCTCTTCGTTGGATCTCCAAGCTCGGCCAGGTTGGACACTGCCTGTGCAAGCGGGATCCTGATCCTGCCTGCCGCCTCCGTGAGCATACGCATTTTCAACTCGTCAAGGTTTCTCAGATGGGTGATATCTCGCATGACCATCACCAAACCCTGATCACCCCCGGTGGTCCCGCCGAGGGGAGCCAGACTCACAAGTTGAACGGTGTCGATCGGCCAGTTGATCTCTACGACAATCGGCAACCCTTCCCCGATTTCCTCCCAGTTTTCAAGACAGACAAGGAGCTCCTGGGGCAATACCTCGTATGCGCTCTCGCCGATAGCATCGACTCGTCCGATCATCTCTGCGGCAGCTGGATTTACAACGGTCAGATTGCCCTCATAATCCGTGGAGATGATTGCATCGCCGGTGTTCGAGACCAATGTCTGCAGACGGGCAGCTTCGATAGTGAGCTGTTCATCGAGGTACTCACGTTCTAACCGGAGCGTGCGGTGCTGCGCGGCTCTGTTTACGGCCATCGATAGTTCACTAATAGTCTCCAGCGGCTTGATGAGGTAGTCGTATGCGCCGTCTTCCCGCATGACCTCAACGGCAGTATCCACATCATCGGATGCGGTGATCACGATGACCTCGAGCCACTCGTCGAGTTCCTTTGATTGCCTGAGCAGGTCCAATCCGCTCATACCCGGCATCGCCAAATCGGTGACAAGGACTTCAAATCGCCCCGATTCCTGCAGGACATTTAGCGCATTATGGCCATCATAAGCACTCTCTACATCAAAGCCCTTCCTCTTGAGATGACCCGTCATGAGAGAGCAGTAGGCTTCTTCGTCGTCAACTACGAGCACTCTTGACATGTTGCTCCTCGAGTTCCATTCGGTCCTCTTCGTCTTCCTCATGCATCGGTGGAGAAGAAGGCAATGTGATCGTAAACGTTGTCCCCTCTCCCATGCTGCTTTCCACATCGATTTGACCGCCATGCCTGGCGACAATGCCGTAACTCACGCTCAGCCCTAATCCTGTCCCCTCGCCCTCAGGTTTGGTGGTGAAGAAGGGATCAAAAATGCGATCCATATTCTCTTCAGGAATTCCAGAACCCGAGTCGGTAATGTTAATCTCGACCGATTCTTCGAATTCCTTCAGCGCGAACTCAAGCGTGCCTCCTTCTGGCATCGCCTGAACCGCGTTCGTGGTCATATTGATCAAGACTTGCTCGATTTGCTGGGCATCGTATGTGACGAGGACGGCTGTTTCGGGCATTTCGATCGTAACCTCAACGTTCCCCTTCCTAGCCAGATATTCGGTGAGCCGGATGACGGAACGAATGGTCTCACGCAAATCTCGACGCTGCATATCGGGTGTGGATTGGCGGGCGAATTTCAACAAATCTGAGACGATCGTATTAGCTTTCGAGGCGCTATCTCGAATAGTTTCCAATCCCTCCCGTGCAAACCCATCAGAATCCACTTCTTCAGCAAGTTCCTCGGCGAGACCCTTGATCACTGCAAGTGGGTTTTTAACATCGTGCACAATCCCTGCAGTTAGTTGACCTACGGAAGCCAGCTTTTCAGATTGGATGAGCTGTGCTTGAGTACTCTGTAAACGTGCGTTCGCATCGGCGAGGTCCTTGTTGCGCTCAATCGCTTCCGCATATAATCGTGCGGATTCTTCTGTTCTATCCCTGAGTCTTTAGGTCATCGTGTCAACTGCCTTGGCGAGATCACCTATCTCATCACTCCTGTCGACGCCACTCTCCTGTTCAAGATCGCCTGATGCCACTGCAGCCGTCATTTTTCGCAAGCGCAAGATGGGCAATGCAATGTGTTGGGCGAGGATGTACCCCAGGGCAATGACAGCGACAGTTCCAAGTGTGAAAATACCGCTGAAGTTGTTACGGCTGGTAGCGAGGGTTGAGACGATGAAATCACTGGGCAGGGCAACCGCAAGGATTCCCACATCCTCATGCCGGACCACCAGCGGTGCGTACAGAGCCGTATAGTCTCTCCCGAACATCTCAAATTCACGGTTGAGAGAGGTCCCCAGCGTGGCTGTCAATTCATCTTCACCCAGTTCAAGGACAGCAAACCCCTCATCAGATTCTGGGAGCGTCGTCAGGATGATATTTCCATCGAGGTCAAGGGCGACGATGTCTGAGAGAGCCTGCAGCTTGATGTCCCGAATCAATGTCTCGAGACGCGTGCCCACGAGGAGAGCGCCTACAAGCTCGTCGTCCTCACCACGGACGGGTCCACCAGTGAATAAATAGTAGCCATCACTCGCTTCGATGACAGCAGAGTACTTATCCCCCAATTCATCGCTGTCCCCTTGTAAAATCTTCTCGATCGGACCAAAATTCGAAAAGTCTGCTCCCCTGAATGATGCCGTATCACCGGTTTCAAGGTCGAGCGTGAACGTGATGATCTCGCGCCCGTGGGTATCTATTGCAGAGATCGCTTCAATCTCATTGTTCACGCCCAGTGCTTTGAAGTTCTGAAGCAAGGTTTCCCATTCACGATGCGAGAAAGCTTCCGACACCCCGTCCATAAAAGCCAGAAGGCGCAAATCTTCCAGGTGTGTCCGCTCCTGTCGAACGATCCCATCCGCGGCCACTCGACCAGCCTCATTCAGTTGATTCGAGAAGCGCTCTTTAAAGCTCGATGAGACCAGGCGCGTG
>CBDVCG010000224.1:0-4446 GCA_965372425.1 uncultured Anaerolineales bacterium | reverse complement strand
ATCACGTTCACCATATCCAACCTGACCATCAGGATCATATCTCTCACGAAAGCAATGCCCCATTTTTAACTGGTGGACGATGGAAGACATCAGATGGGTAACTAATTCGGCAGCTTCCGCGTGAAACCCATATTCAAGCAAACCCTCGCCGATCATCGAATTCCAGAGCATCGATACCCCCCCGGAACCGTCCTCACGATCAGATACATAGGCGGTGTCCGTCGCAGGGCTGCGGGGGAGACCGTATTTTCGCCAGAACGATTTTGGATCGAGAAGCGTCTTTCTAACAAGGAGATTGGCTCTTTTATCATTCGGAATGCCCGCCCAAAGCGGCAGGAGATTGGTCAAATCCCTGCGAGCGTAATCGGCTATCCAGATTTCTGTTCGTATATCGTCACGTAACCCACGGATCTCAATCCGATCGATAACCCTGAACACCCCCGCGGATGTGACTGTCCCTAGTCCCCAGTACCACTCCAGCATCTTCGCTGTGAGGCGCTCAACTTGCTTTCCCCCTCTTGGACCGCGCGTATGGATTTTGACCTTCATCGATTTCGCACCTTCGTGCTCACCCCGAAATCTCAGATGCACACGAACGGGATTCTCAAAAGAGCGCCCAAGTTCCAAATCAAATGTCCCCACGCCATGCCCCAACATTTCACCTTGGGGTGAATTGTGAACGTCGCGATCGACATGTTGATAGCAACAGCTCTCATCACGCCAACTTGCCTCGATTGATTCCCTCAACGTATCCGCTCGAGCCTTTAACCATTCGAGATGCTCGTGCCTTTCTAGCTCAGACGCCATCGCTGCCAGGGAATTGCATCCCTTGAATAGATATGCCCCCAGATCGGTTGTCTCAGCCGTTGAGATATCCAATCCATGCCCCCAGGTTTTCCAGCGGACAAATAGGGGCCAATCGTCGTAACCAGATTGCCGAGAATGATCCCACTCAGGAAATCCATCACCATCGCGATCATGCCGCCGCGTAAACCAGGTTTTGAAAAATTCGTAGATGGGATCATGAACCTCCTGGAGAAATTCTCTATCTTCGGAATGTTGATAAATTCTCCAGGCGATTTCGGCTAGAAATGGTGTGCATAATGCGCCATTTCGTTGGCCGCCTAATCCAGGTTTCCAATCGATGGAGCCATTCATCTCCTGCACATGTATGAAATTTCGAATTACCCCTTTTGCGAGCTCGGGCTCGACTGGGATGATGTTTATGAGCGGGAAAAAGACTTCATGTGCAGCCTGTCCGCTCCAGGATAAGGCATAATCCTCGCCATGGCGGGTCGAAGAAAAGCCTTTATCTGGGATTCTGCTACCCACGAGTGAAGGATGGGGGAGCGATTTGGTTGGGCTGAGGGAACTCCCCAGGACGACTTTTTGGGTCATCCAGAAAGCTGCATCCCATTCGGGATCCCCGGTTTCGATATCGATGAGAGATCCATTCTTCATACTGAGGCGTGCGATTTCCGAATCCCAGGAACTCGCGATTATTTCCTTGCACCTTTGGAACGATTGTTCCTTGTTGGGTTCGCTGGCCAGCGCCCAGGTCCAAGATCGGCTAACACCGGGCGCGAATATCTGTTGAACGCTCACGGCGGGGTAGGCAGCCTGCGCCACAGTAGCCCCGCCACTCAAGAACAACACGGGTGCCAGATCCCCGGTAGCCCCCTCGAGAACAATCACCCCGCCATAGTTTGCCGCACCCATGACAAGACCATTTTCATCTGGCTGCAGCACAGCGAAGAGACGAAGAACCAACTCGCGCGGCTCATTGCCAAGGTGGTGGACTGTTATTCGACCTGCAGCTGTATGGGAGTCCGGGACCCAATACTCAGCTGTAACTTCAAGCTCGATGTAGGGTTTAAGTGTGAGACATGCATAATTCGGCAGCGCAGTTCGAACCATGGGAGGCTCTGAATAATGCTGAGGGTTGGTCACACTTTTCGTCCCCCAGCTGAATCCAGGAAAAATCATCATTTTTTTAGCCCGCAGACCATAGCTCGTCTGGAGCGCTATTGAGGGTGGTTCTGTGTCACCCAGAATAAGCTCCCAGATTTGATCATTGAGGTAATCGGTGGAAGACGAACGTGCATCCGCACTCAAGTGGAGTGAGTATGCACCATTGGCTGGGATCGACAAGTCACGCATGCAAACATTGTAAAGAAGCAGCGTTGAAAAAGGAAGGAAACCAAGAAATTCAACAAAACGGAGAGATCCTCCACTTAATCGAGCAGGATATCATGCTAGAATTGATCAGGTTTTAGTTAGGAGGAATAGGATGACCCAACCTTCACAACCCGGCGGATACTATTTCGAAGAATTCAAGATAGGCGCACGTGTCATCAGCCCGGGGCGGACGATCACGGAAGCCGATATCGTAAACTTTGCGGGTCTGACTGGAGACTACAACACCATACACACGGATGCCGAGTATGCCAAGGAAACCTTCTTTGGCCAGCGCGTGGCTCACGGGTTGCTGATCGTCTCCATAGTCTCGGGACTTGCGGTTCGAACAGGGATCCTGGAAGGAACGGTGATTGCATTCCGTGAAATCCTTTCGTGGAAGTTCAGCAAGCCTGTATTTATCGGTGATACGATCCATGTTGTGATTGAAGTCGAAGAGAAAAAATCCTTGCCAAGGCTGGGTGGCGGGGGCGTCACTCTCGGTATAAAAGTTCAGAACCAGGACGACGAGACTGTGATGAGGGGGCGTTGGAACGTACTGGTCATGAGCAAAGAGGAAGCCTGAGCAGTGTTTATTAAGAGAGGTCTTTTTACAGTGGAGGCGCTCATCAACCCCTTAGTTCGGGGTTCTGGACTGCATGCTATAATCAGCCGCCGTGATGGTAAATACCGATCCTCCCCTTAAGGATCCCTCCTCCGAGGAATCCGAAGCAAGCTCTGAACCAAGAGGCGAATCTCATCCCACGCAATCACAGAATATCGAGCCTCTTGGGGAGAATGTTCCGCGTGAGCTTGACGATCCATCTCAACAGGGAGACGGCAGCTTTGAAGATATCCCTGATGCTGCGAACCCATTTCGCCACCCAACTGGAACGCCGGACCTGACTGGTGGGTGGATGGCCGATTCGTTCCTGCCGGAAAATCATCCTACCTCTCAGGATGAGAGATCGCAAAACCAAACTGAACCCCATCCCGACTCCGACACCCCTCGCAGCACCCCGCCCCCACCTGTCCAGCAGGATCTCCCGAAACGCGTGACTGAAGCGGATCTTGGCGCCACCCGCGTGAGTACCACAGCGTATATTTCCGAAGCGAACTCGGGGCAGATTCCACCCCAGGGGACGATTAAACCCCGCAGCTGCGGTGGCTGTCTGCTGCGTATGGCGATTCTGAGCATATTCATCGTCGCTGCAGCGATTATTGGTGTCACATCCTTCGGGCTTTATCAGTACTTCTCGCTTGCCTCAACACTGCCTTCTGTGGAAGATTTAGAAACGCACGCGGCTCAGTTTGAAACCACCCGCATCCTCGACCGAGAGGGCAACCTGCTCTATGAGATTCTAGATCCACAGGCTGGGCGACGAACCTATGTGCCCATCGATGAAATTTCTCCTTACCTGATTGCGGCCATTGTCGCTACGGAAGATTCACAGTTTTACAGCAACCCCGGCTTCGACCTGGCAGCCATCGTCCGAGCGCTTTGGCAGAACTACACACAAGGGGAAGTCGTTTCGGGCGCTTCTACAATTACCCAGCAGGTGGCCAGGAACCTTCTTTTCACACCGGAGGAGAGAGCGCGCATATCAGCAAGAAGAAAGACCAGAGAAATCCTGCTCGCGGCAGAAATCACCCGACGCTATTCCAAGGACGACATTCTAGAGCTCTATCTTAACCAGAGTTTTTTCGGCAACCTTGCCTATGGCGTTGAAGCAGCCGCGGAAACCTATTTCGATACTACTGCGGATAAACTGACCCTCTCTCAAGCCTCCTTCCTAGCGGGTTTGGTCCAGGCGCCATCTGTATACAATATCTACACGAACCGGGACGCCACCCTTAACCGTCAGCGTCAAGTCCTCACATTGATGATGGAAACCTCCCTTGAACAGGGCTGCATCTATGTCAGCAACGCACAACAGCCGATCTGTGTCCCGCCTGAGGAGGCGGGTGCTGCCGCCGCTGAGACCACGAATTACGAATTCCAACCCCTCTCATTCGAGATGCAATTCCCTCACTGGGTGAACTTCATTCGCGGCGAACTGGAGCAGCTTTACGATCCTCAAACCATCTATCGTTCGGGCTTCACGGTATTTACCACCATCGATCCTGTCCTCCAGATCAAAGCGCAGGAGACTGTGCGGGCTCAGGTCGACTCCCTGGCAGATCACCGCGCCACAAATGGAGCCCTTGTTGCGATTCGGCCTGCAACCGGCGAGATTCTCGCCATGGTCGGTTCCCCTGATTTTAACAATG
>CBDVCG010000223.1:0-4446 GCA_965372425.1 uncultured Anaerolineales bacterium | reverse complement strand
GTGGAGGCAACACGGTTATTGAGGATGGTTCGCTTGCGGCCACTTTCCCAAACGCAGAGTACTGGGTGCAGAGGATTGAATGGGCGAGGGCTTACCATCCGGATGCGAGAACCCGGGGAACATACTTCAGCGATAATTTTGTGCCTCTTCAGAGGGATGGGAGACTGCGCCTGCTTTTTGGTGACACATCCGTGACGAAGCATGTTCGTTGCGTCCTGACTCCAGGACACACGCGCGGGCATCAGTCGGTTAAGATGGAAGGTGGGAGTTGGATTGGATTATTTGTCGCCGACATGGCTTCCTATGGAATTCAAATGGCAAAGATAGCCTGGCTGACTGCATATGATGTTCTGCCCCTCGAAAATATCAGGACCAAACGCAAGTGGCAAAAGTGGGCGCTGGAGAACCAGGCAGAATTGTTCTTCGAACACGATCCAGCCATGAAGATCGCCCAGCTTGTGGAAGAAGCCGGGCGATTGGAATTGAGGATAGTGGAGCCATAATCCCTCGTTATTGAGTTTTCTCCCATGTAGCAACGGCGTCCCGGATGAGCGCTTGAATGCTCTCATCGGGGACTTCGCCTAAATCATAGCTTTCGACGCCGACCAGCACACGCGCCGAGCCTCCTGGTCCTTCTATCAATTGAACTCCCTGGTATTCCCCTCCAGATTTCGCGATGTTCAGTTGAAGAATGTCGTTGATTTGTTCGATCATGCTCTGTGGGCGTACGGGGGTCGTATCTGGTTCCCGCATTCGAGGCGCCGCGGCGACGGGTTTTTCTTCTTGCTCAACCCACTTCGATAGATCGAGGGCAGCATATTCAACACGCGTCCAGTACGGTGAGTCGCGCAGTTCGTCCGGATCGGAGAATTCGGTGTCGCCGACCTGAACGATAAGTTTTCCCGTGACCTCATCTCGAAGAAGGGTGGCAACTTGAATGCGTGGCGGATAATGTGCGACGGGAGGAGACGGCGGAACCTCGGAGCTGCTGGTCTCCTCTTCGGGAGCACCCTGCTCTGGAATGGAAGGATGCTCGCTTGGGCTCTGCTCATCGGTCGATGACTGATCGGCCATTTCAGCGCTGGCGGTAGCTAACTTCGACGAGATCTCAACCTCGGATTCTGGTTTTTCCACATGTTCGCCCTCGGGCCGTTCCACCCCTTCATCAGATGGGGTATCAAGAGGCTCGGGATCGTCTTGATCCATTTCCTTATCTTCAAGCGAAATTGGAGGCACGGGATCTTTGGTTGAAAACGCCAGATAGGCAAAGATGGCCAGAACCGCGCCAGCAAGAATAAGAAAAACGCCGAAGACCAGACCCTGATCGATGTTCATTTCGGGACCTCCGGTTGACAGGATGGGCAGAAGTATGTCCCTCGTTGACCTACACTGATTCGACGAATCGGAGTCGAACAAGCAAGACAAGGTTCATCATTTCTGCTGTAAACCTTGAAATCATTTTGAAACTCGCCACCTCTATAAACCCAATCGATGCTTGCGCCGTTTCGCTGGATACCATCATGAAGGGTTTCCCGTATGCTTGCCCATAGTGCCCTGGTCTCATTCTCGCCGAGAGTGTCGGATTTGCGTAATGGATGGATCCCTGCACGGTGCAAAGCTTCATCTGCATAGATATTCCCGATACCCGCAATGAATGATTGATCCAGGAGCAGAGGTTTGATCTGTCTGTTTCTACCATTTAACATCGCGAAGAACAAACCAGATGTAAACTCATCATCCAGGGGTTCTGGACCGAGCTTGCCAAGGATTTTCTGGGGATCCTTCAGCAGATGAACGCGCCCGAATTTCCTTGCGTCACTAAAGCGCAGATCCCAACCGTCCTCTAGATGAAAGACGGTGTGATCGTATCTTCCAGCGGGTGAACTTGTCGATGTCATAGTTAGGTCCCCGCTCATCCGAAGATGAATGAGCATGGTCCGTTCATCCAGGGGAAACAGAAGATATTTTCCGCGACGACGCACATCCAGAATCGTTCTCCCCTGAATGTGCTTCCTAAATGTTCGGTATGATGGTTGGGAAAAATGACGGGGCCATGAGGAGGTCACATCAAGCACCTGCATGCCACCTATTGGCGCTGCGTGTACACCCTCTCTTAAACTGCGAGATATGGTTTCAACTTCAGGCAATTCCGGCATTTCTGGGATTATACATTTCACCCTGTCTCAAGGAAAGCATGTGTTTGAACATATTAAGGATTAGGGATGCGAAGAAGAGCTACGTCGTGAAATGCTCTTCGTTTGCGAATCCTCTCTGAGTTTGGCGATTGCGAAAGTGCTGGGTGAGGGAGGGGGTTGCTTCACATTGGCGTAAAGGAAACGCAGGGGGGTTGAATCTCTCCATAATGTTCGCATGCTTGATCCCTTACTCATCTTCGTTTGTTCAATCAAACGAGATCAGTTCGGAGATCTTTTCAAGTTTTGCCGGCCCAATTCCGGACACGTCGAGCAGATCTGCTGCTTCGTGGAAAATGCCGAAAGCCTCGCGATGTTTGATGATTTCCTCCGCGAGCGCAGGACCGATGCCGGGGAGCTGATCGAGCTCGGAGATGGTTGCAGTATTCACATTTATTTTCTCGCTTATGGATGTGATAGAAGACCCCTGTGTGGTCTCAGCCGGATTCGTCGGTTCTGAAGTGCTCGGGACAAATACCTGTTGGTTATCCTTTAACGATGCCGCAAGATTAACACGGTCAAGATTAGCCCCCTCACTAGCCCCGCCCGCCGCTTCGATTGCATCGGCAATGATCCCATGAATGGGGAGCTCGTACACGCCAGGATTTTTGACGGCTCCTGCGACATGGATGATCAGGGGTTCAGGTGTGGGAGGCGGTAGCAGCTCCACCCCGTATTTTCGAGGTTGAGAGAGCAGCAAAAGGAGAAGACCGGCAACGAGCACTCCGATAAGGATCCCGGTCAATAATGTGGTCGCCTGCTGACGCACTTCATCCCCCTTTTCTTGAAATCGATTATACGAGAAACAAAAAGTGTTTTCAAACCGGTATATAATCGTCACATGTCTAAATACTACACTCGCAAGGGTGATGATGGATGGACGGGACTGCTTGGGGGCGAACGGGTGCCGAAAAACCATCCAAAACCCAGGGCGTTTGGCGCTGTAGACGAAGCTTCGGCGGTGCTAGGCCTTGCCAGAGCTTTTTCCTCCTCCACACAGGTGCAGCAGGTAATTAAGGATGTCCAGCTCGACATGTATCATCTCATGGCAGAGCTCGCAGCGACGGATTCCCGGGTGGATAAATTCCGAACGATCAGTCCAGAACATGTTGATAGTTTGGAAGCACAGATCGAGGCTTTTGGAGCACAGGTTGATATGCCCCAAGCGTTCGTCATCCCCGGGGATACACATTCGAGTGCGGCGTTTCATCTTGCCAGAACCACAGTCCGACGCGCGGAACGCGAGGTTGCGAATCTTGCGGAGCACGATGGGCTCTCCAATCCATCCATCCTGCCGTATTTGAATCGACTCTCCAGCCTCTGTTTTGTGCTGTCGCTGTACGAGGAAAAATCTGCAGGAGTTGATTCCCCAAGCACAACCAAACCTGAGGAAAGATGACCGGGACGTTTATTAACATAGGTACGGTCCTCATAGGAGGGCTTATTGGCCTTTTGGTGGGCGCACGCTTCTCTGAACGTGTGCGTGATACGGTCATCTCCGTCCTCGGTCTTTTCACGCTCGCCGTCGGTATCTTAACCTTTCTTGATGGCGTTAATGTTGAGGGTGAGCGAATCCTCATCCCCCTTGTTAGTTTGCTTATCGGTGGCATGCTGGGTGAGTGGTGGCGAATAGAGGCGCGCCTGCAAGACCTGGGCGCTGCATTGGAGAAAAGGTTCGCTGGAGGCAACGGCGAAGTCACGCAGGAGAACCAATTTATCCGTGGATTTCTCACCGCCAGTCTTCTCTTTTGTGTGGGTCCAATGACGATACTTGGCTCAATCCAGGACGGTCTTACTGGCGATTTTGAACTCCTGGCTATCAAGTCGGTCCTGGATGGTTTTGCCGCGATGGCGCTCGCTTCCACGTTTGGAGTGGGTGTTCTTTTTTCTGTGCTTGTCGTTTTTGTGGTGCAAGGCGGGCTTACGCTTCTTGCATCTCAACTACAGATTTTCTTTACTGAAGTCATGATTGCGGAAATCTCCGTTGTTGGTGGGATACTTTTATTGGCTATCGCGATTGGATCTCTACTCGAGCTGCGCCCAATCAGGACGGGGAACCTCCTCCCGGCGCTGCTCGTCGTACCTGTCCTGGTCATCGTCCTGGCTTTCATAGGTCTGGGATAGAAACATAGGAGAAACAAGAAGGGGCTGTCCCGAGGGGGTGGAAAAAGGATGAATCCATCACTGGGCCCGTGATCTCGAGAACATAAAAATCTACTCTCACCCCGATCCCTTTTTTATAACAGAGTAGGGA
>CBDVCG010000222.1:0-4448 GCA_965372425.1 uncultured Anaerolineales bacterium | reverse complement strand
CCATCGACAGCAGTATCGACGCGTGAGACAAAGAATGAGGCCACGGAAGCGATGTGATCGAGTGAGCCGCCTTCGGCGGTGCGTCGTTCAAGCCCTTTGAGGTAGGCATCCATCACCTCTGCATAGCGATCTAATGAAAAAATCAGCGTCACATTTACATTGATCCCCTCATAGATGGACTCTTCAATCGCCGGGATACCGGCTTCCGTGGCAGGGATCTTGATCATGACATTTGGACGATTCACGACTGACCACAGTCTTCTGGCTTCATCAAGCGTAGGTTGGGTTTTGTCCGCCAGTTTCGGATTGACCTCAATCGATACGAACCCATCCGCGCCGTTTGTGCGCTCATAAAGCGGTAAAAATGCATCGGCCGCTCCCCGAATATCTGAGATGGCAAGCTGGTCAAATATCTGTTCAGCTGTCCAGCCCGCATGAGCCATCGAGCGCAGATCGCTAGTGTAAAGATCGCTGCCCGAAATGGCGTTTTCGAAAATCGTGGGATTCGAAGTAACACCCCGAATTACCCCTTGATCGATGAGCTGCGCTAATTCACCAGATTCGATTATGTCCCGTCGAATGTAATCGAGCCAGATCGACTGACCTATTTCTTGAGTGCGATGGATTGGGTTCATGCCTGTTCCTCTTTCATCTCGCGGGCTTCCAAGTCTGCTATCTTCCCCAGCCGCCGTTGATGACGTTCTTCTCCGGAGAATGAGGCCCCAAGGAATGCGCGCACTAGTTCTGCTGCGAGTTCTGGGCCAATAATTCGCCCTCCAAGGGCGAGCACATTCGCATTGTCGTGTTCGACCGATTGCCGTGCCGAATAGGTGTCATGGCAAAGCCCGGCACGGATTCCCGGAATCTTATTCGCGGTCACGGCGGCTCCAACTCCCGATCCACAAATCACGATTCCCCGCTCTGCTTTTCCGCTCTGGACTGCCCGTCCCACCCTCTCAGCGAAATCAGGGTAGTCATCCCCGGGATCCAGGTCATATGCGCCAAGATCCTCAGGATCATGGCCAGCAAGCTTGACCACGGTTAGGATGTCCTCTTTCAGTGGGAATCCTCCGTGGTCACATGCGACTGCTACTTTCATCAATTCCTCCTGGACCCTTCGATAGATAGTTTGGCGGCTTCAACGACTCGAGGGGGGGTGAGTCCGAGGAACTCATACGCCTCCTGGTAAGGTGCTGAAACTCCGAAGCGGTCGATGCCCACAATGACACCGTTATCCCCAACCCACTGCCTCCACCCCTGAGATATGCCGGCCTCCGCAGCCACGCGAGCCCGAATGGCCCGTGGAAGGACTTCCTCGCGGTATGAATCTGGTTGGGCTTCAAAGAGTTCCCAGGAGGGGAAGGAGACCACTCGCGACGGGATGCCATCTTGAGCTAATTGTTCGGCTGCCTGTACAACGATTTCCACCTCAGATCCTGAACCCATTAAAATCACCTCAGGATCGCCATCACCAAACTCACCTAATACGTACGCCCCGCGGAGAACACCTTCCGCGGGTGAAAAACGATCCCGATCGTATGTGGGCAGCGCCTGCCTCGTGAGGGCAAGGGCTGTCGGTCCGTCCATATGCTCGAGCGCGGCGCGCCATGCGAAAGCCGTCTCATTTGCATCCGCCGGACGCAAGACCGTGAGGTTCGGTATAGTTCGCAGCGCAGCCAGATGTTCCACAGGCTGGTGAGTCGGACCATCCTCACCCAATCCTATCGAGTCGTGTGTGAAAACGTAGATCACACGCTGCTTCATCAAAGCGGCCAGCCGTATCGCTGGTCGTAAATAGTCTGAAAACACCAGGAAGGTTCCCCCGTAAGGGATCAAGCCGCCATACAGCGCTAATCCATTCATGATGCCGCCCATGGCATGCTCACGGACACCAAAATGGATGTATCGAGCTGCTCTATTTTCGGTCGAGAAAGCGCCTTCGTCTTTGATATCGGTCTTATTTGAGCCCGTCAGATCAGCAGATCCCCCGATAAGTTCGGGCAATCCTGGAGCGATCTCGTTCAGCACTTTCCCGGAACTGGCTCGAGTAGCCATACCCTTTGCATCGGGTGGAAATTCTGGGAATAATTTGTGGAACTCAGGCGGAAGTTTTCCGGAGTATGTTCGATCGAATTGTGCGGCGATATCCGGATGGGTTTTATCAAACTCCGTCTTTCGCTTTTGCCAGGCAGCATACTGCGCCATCCCCCGTTCTCCAGTCTCTTTAAAATGTGCCTTCACCTGATCAGGGATGTAGAAGGTTGGCCCCTGCGGCCACCCGAGATTTTCTTTCGCACCGGCGAGTTCCTCCTCCCCTGGAGGTTCGCCATGAGCCGCCGAAGTGTTTTGTTTCGTGGGCAGCCCGTAGCCGATCTCAGTCCTGTCGAGGATGATAGATGGACGTGGATCCGCCTTTGCTGCTGTGATCGCATCGTCGAGCGCGTCGAGGTCGTTCCCGTCCTCGACATGAAGGACATGCCAGCCATAGGCTTCGAAGCGTGCCGCTCGATCTTCTGTGAAAGCGAGATCCGTACTGCCATCAATGCTGATGTGGTTGTCGTCATAGATGTAGATGAGGCGGCCGAGCTTTAAATGACCCGCCAGGGAGGCTGCCTCGGATGACACCCCCTCCATTAAATCACCATCCGATACGATCGCGTAAATATAATGATCGATGAGCGGAAACCCCTCCCGGTTGTAGATCGCAGACTGGTGTTCAGCGCCGATCGCCATTCCGACTCCGGTCGTAAAGCCCTGACCGAGCGGTCCAGTCGTTGTCTCGATTCCAGGCGCCTCCCCATATTCTGGATGTCCAGCAGTATGACTGCCCAACTGCCGAAATTGCTTCAGTTCTTCGAGAGGTAGATCGTATCCAGTGAGATGAAGCATGGAATAAAGCAGCATCGATCCATGTCCTGCAGAAAGTATGAAACGGTCTCGATTCGGCCAGAAAGGATCTTGGGGATTGTAATTCAAGTGGCGCGTCCACAGCACGTATGCGGCAGGAGCCATGCTCATCGGCAGACCGGGGTGACCGGAGTTTGCCTTCTGAACGCCATCTGCTGACAGAAATCTAATGGTATTGACAGCCAGGTTGCTGAGTTCTTGATCAGTCATGAATCACTCCAAACATCATCATTGATGGTTGATCACAATCGTCTACGGGGTTTGAAAAGATAGATCAACGATAATAACATGAAAAACTCGCGGTCATCTCTCAGATGGCGCTTCTCATCTAGACACACTAAACTCAGGCTTCCTTACCGAAGGTTTGTTTCAACCACCGCTCCAACCCCTGAGCACATTCCACGCCGAGCTTATGCCCCACATCCACCTCGCAAAAGGAGACATCCGCCCCGGCCTCCTGAAGTTTTTCCACATCCCCGCGCGCCCTTGAAATCGGTACACGATCATCTCGGATGCCATGCCCCCAGTAAATTGGAACTGAAGAAAAGTGTTCAGTGTTTCCCTCGGGCAAGAAACCCGCTATCGTCACAATCCCGTCCGGCTTCAGATAACCCATCCCCGTACTTGCGAACGCCAGCGCCGCGCCCTGGCTGAAACCCATGAACACAACTTTTGTGGAATCTTTCAGTGGAGCGGCGAGGTCATCCCTCACGGTTCTCAAATAGGTAGAGGCATTCTCGTACTTCGTCATGTCCAATTCGATCGAGGGAGGTTCACGGGTCCATTGATATCCCCCATCCTCTATGGGGAACAGCCCTCGAATGGAGACAGCCATGCTGGAGGGTGGCAGCACGTTCTCAAATACCCACATCGCACGTTCATCACCACCCCATCCATGAAGCAAGATGATCAGCAATGTTCCCGGTTCAGAGATTTGACGGACTAAGATCCCCTCGCGATATTCCATGAAGCTTGATTTTTCAGAGTCAGCCATCACGATTTTTACTAACAATCCATTCCATGACGGTCAACACAAGTGCAATCAATCCGATGGGAATGAGGAAAGTCACCATGCAAACGAGCGACTGCAATGCCGCCGCGCCCCCATAGAGAAGCCAGATCAACCCATTGCCTACGATCACGAGCAGAAGCCCTGCCCCGATTATCAGGCGCGCAGTTGTGCCCCGGGTGTATGATCGAAGATCACGCCGAGCGCTCATCACCGTTCCAATACCGAATCAACGCTCGTTTGAGTATCATCTCGAATCTGTGGGTATTGAGATGGCATTTCATGATCATGCGATGATCCTTCAAGAGCTGGGGCGATCCCCTAAAGAGAGTCCTCTCCCTGTAGTGTCGTGGATGGTATTCATCGTCGGAGGGTCAAATTTATGCTTGCGTCTCTCCGCGGGCGGGGAGGGTCCGACGTCCATCGATAATCACGCGAGCATCTTCGAGTGGATCCTCATGATGCGGGAGTTTAAAATCTTCACCTACTTTGGTGCACAATCGATCCGCCGCCTCCGTTATCTGCCGATCTG
>CBDVCG010000221.1:0-4452 GCA_965372425.1 uncultured Anaerolineales bacterium | reverse complement strand
CATGCGGGCTGCGTGCTCGCTAGCGAGCGACTCCATAATGGCCTGATAGACCTGCAGCTCGGTGAGTCGTGGAATGATCTCATCGATCAATCTCTCTTCACTCGGCTCGTAGATGTACAGAGGTTCAGGAGAAGAAGTTCCTGTCACGGGAGTCTTTTCAGGTGCGCCGCGTCCGATCGGGATCTCGTCGAACGTGACCGGCAGCAGTAACTTATGGGTTGGAACCTGGATTAAAAAATTAACGAAATCTGTATAAATTAGATAGACCTGATCCGCACGACCTTGCTTGCACTCTTCTATCGCCAGTCGTCCAATTGCAGAGACGTCCGCAAACGAGGGATCTGCAGGCAAATCGCTGAATTCGGCCAGAATGTCGTGACCACGCCGCAGGAGCAGATCACGGCCTTTTTTCCCGACAGCCACATAGCGAACCGGGACATTAATGTCTACAAGCAATTCGGAGGCATAGCGGAGAATATTCGTATTGTATGCTCCGGCAAGCCCTCGATCACCGCTCACCAGGACAGCCAGAACGCTCTTGATATCCTCTCTTGGTGCGATCATGGGATGCACTGCCTCGCGAGCGGGTTGACGAGCCAGATGGCGCAGTACTTGCCAGGCTTTTGTAGCGTATGGACGGGTTAGTTTCACCTGGGCTTCTGCCTTGCGGACGCGGCTAGCACTCACGGCTTGAAGCGCGCGCGTAACTTGTGCGATGTTATCGACGCTCCGGATGCGGAGCCGCATTTCACGTGCTGAAGCCATGGGCTATCCCCGTTACCTACTCGGTCCAACCCCGATTGAAGATCTCGAGTGCTTTTACTAAATTGGCCTCGTTTTCCTCGGTGAGTACCTTCTTTTCAGCGATATCCTTCAGTATTTCTGGATGTGCTGTCTCCATAATTCTAATTAAAGCAGCCTCCCAATCTCGAACGCGATCCACAGGGATCTCATCCGCAAATCCACGGGTGGCAGCGTAGAGCACGACGACCTGTGATTCCAGATCGACAGGTTCATACTGCGGCTGCTTTAATATCTCCTGAAGACGCTGTCCACGATTCAGTTGCGCAAGCGTCACTTTATCCAGATCAGACCCAAATTGGGCAAAGGCTGCCACCTCACGGTAGGCAGCCATATCCATACGCAGCATGCCAACCACCTGCTTCATGGCCTTTGTTTGTGCATCTCCACCTACCCTCGAAACCGAAAGACCAGCGTTGATTGCGGGACGGATACCTGCGTTGAAGAGATCAGATTCGAGATAGATCTGTCCATCTGTGATAGAGATCACATTTGTAGGAATGTAGGCGGATACATCCCCGAGTAGCGTCTCAATAATGGGAAGCGCCGTCAAAGAGCCGCCTGATTTATCGATCTTTGCAACCCGATAGCTCGAGGCGTCCTTCATGGCCCCCAAAGCCTCATTGGCATCATGCCGAGCCAGGGGACCTTGATACACGGCCTCATCAACTCCGTCACTTTCGGTGACCTCACCTTCAAAATCCTTGGGTACGATGACGAAATTGTCGCTGAGGCGAACCGCTCTCTCGAGCAAACGGCTGTGAAGGTAAAACACGTCCCCTGGATATGCCTCGCGACCAGGTGGACGTCTGAGAAGCAGGGAAACCTGGCGGTATGCCCAGGCGTGTTTGGAAAGATCGTCGTAAATAACGAGAGCATTCCGCCCGTCATCCGCAAAGTATTCTCCAATGGCACAACCTGCATAGGGTGCCAGATACTGGAGCGCGGCCGGATCATCCGCAGCGGACACAATGACGATGGTATGCTCCAATGCTCCAAAACCCTCGAGGAGTGCCACGGTCCTGGCAACAGCAGCACGTTTTTGACCAATCGCGACGTAGATGCAGATGAGGTCTTTCCCCTTTTGGTTGATAATCGTATCCACTGCCAGAGCTGTCTTCCCCGTTTGACGATCACCGATGATTAACTCACGCTGCCCACGTCCGATCGGAATCATGGCATCGATCGCTTTGATTCCAGTTTGAACCGGGGTATCGACATCTTTGCGTTCAATGACGCCTGGTGCGATTTTCTCTACAGGTCTGAAACCATCGAAACGAATGGGACCCTTCCCATCTATCGGATCACCTAATGCATTTACAACACGACCGATCAAACCATCACCTACGGGTACGGACGCAATTCGACCAGTTCCGTGCACGAGCATGTCTTCCTCGATGCCGGAATACTCTCCCATAATGAGAACACCGACCGCATCCGTTTCTAAGTTAAATGCTATTCCCATGATGCCGTTCTCAAACCTAACAAGTTCCTGGGATTGAAGATCGGACAAACCTGAAACACGCGCGATACCATCACCTGCCTCAAGCACAGTCCCGATATCCCTCAGCTCAACTTCATGCGAGAAATCATCAATCTGACGCTGAAGCTCATCGCTGAGGTTATCCATCAAATCCGTCATTGCGCCTCCCTGGAGGTGAAGGGTTCTAGTTTACTGCGTTCGTAGGAAAAAGCTGGTCTATTCTACCTTGCCCTGCCGACATAAAAAACGCAGGATGGAATAAGGAAAATCCTTCCTGGTCGATTCAAAATAGGGAAAATCTCGACGTGGAGAATCATACCTGATGGCCGTTAAAATGTCCAGCAGGTCGCCCCCGAAACCACATCTCGAGAGAAAATGTGTGAAAAAATTACCCGAATTGAAGTGCATCATGGCGCTCAATATTATGTAACTGAGTCGAGAACCTCATGCAACGTTCGACTGATGATATAGATTTATAAGTTGAACAATCCAGGATCTTTCTTAAAACATTGGAGACAGAGGGCGTCCCTTCCGGACGCAGGCGCAGCCTGCAAATAGAGATCCGCACGTAAACCTCAATCTCTTTACGAGCGAAGGCGACCGCGTCGGAGCGAAGCAACCGCCAACCTCGCCGTCTCTGACTCTCCGTTGGAGATTACTATCCTGTCGTTTTGCTCGGGTCATTCGTCGCTCTTCGGGCTGAGAGATCTGAACCCAGAGGTTCAGCTCCGATGGACCTATAATGTGTCATTTCGAGGAGCGCCAGCGACGCCTGTCCTGAACGAAGCCGAAGGATGAAATCCCCCTCTCCGCCATCGCAAACGACCCTCCATTTGGAAGGAGGTCTTTCTTTATATCAATCCATCTATCTGCTCATCCTGTCTTGAGGGGAGATTTCTCACCTTCCTCCGGAAGGTTCGAAATGACATGTATGTGGAGGCCGTCCTTCGGCCTGATGGCTCTGGGCGGCGGGAGGTGGTGAGTACCCGCCCGGTCACCCATACAATTTGGAGGAGGCCTTCTACCTATGCGTTATATCAGGGTTTCGAGAAATATTTTAAAGCCAACTTCACCCGCTCTTCGACATCGTCACTGGCATCGTCAGGGATGAAGCGGATGGCGGCTTGCGCTTCCACCTGGTTATATCCCAGAGCAGTCAATACGCTCACAACTTCTACATCGCCGGAACTCTTGGTGATGAACGCTTCTGAAGGCGTCCCTAGTTTGTCCTTAAGATGGAATACGATGCGTTCACCCGTCTTCTTGCCTACACCAAGTACGGTGGCAAAAACATCAGGCTGATTTGACGCTACGGCGTCCCGAATCATCTCAGGAGAAAGCGTGGAGAGGATGGAAAGCGAGAGCTTTGGTCCAATTCCGGATACATCCAGCAGCAGCTCGAAAAAGGATCGCTGCTCGGAAGATCGAAAACCATATAAGTTGAGTGCATCTTCTCGAACCGCCAGATAGGTGTGCAGGAAACATGAGGCTCCGATTTTATAGGGCGGGTCCGCCGCTGCTTGAGGTATGGCTATGCGAAGACCCACACCGCCAACGTCAATAATTAGTTCACCGTCGCCGACAACCTGAACAATACCATTCACCGAGGCGATCATGTAGCCTGCACCCGCCGGTTGAAGGACCTTGTGTGCAAGTGGCATATTGCCACGGCGAGTGCATCCGCAGCATCATCTGGCTTTGGGATAGTCTCTAGATTTAAGAGCGCCTTCACCATCCGCTGCACTTGTCCTTTATCCGCACTGCCATAACCCGTGATCGCGAGTTTGATATCGTTCGGTGTGTACTCTTCGATCTCGAGGCCGGCCTCCGCCAAAGCCAGGAGAACCACACCTCTCGCTTGCCCCACACTCATCGCAGTGGAGACATTTCGTTGAAAGAAAATCTTCTCTACGGCGGCGGATTCCAGGTGGTGCTTTTTTATCAAATCCCTGAGCGAATGGTATATCTCCAGTAATCTCCCGCTCATGGGATCATCGGCTCGTGTCTGGATCACGCCATATTCTACAAGGTGAATGGATCCCCCAGCTTTATTCTGGATAATGCCATAGCCTGTTCGAGCTGTTCCGGGGTCGATCCCAAGGATGAGCATCGCGATAGATGATCTCTAAGCGGGTTCGAGTAACGCGACTGCTTCCTCGGTTACATCC
>CBDVCG010000220.1:0-4459 GCA_965372425.1 uncultured Anaerolineales bacterium | reverse complement strand
ATCCGAATTTCGGACATGATCCGATCGCGCCGCAATTAGAAGACCAAGGCCAATCAACCCTGCTCCCACCCAGAATCCGGTTTTCATCACCTCACCCAAGAGGAGCGTACCTAATGCTACACCCACAACCGGTTGTGCAAAAAACAACAAGGATACCAATCCGGCCTCCAAGATATCCAATGACTTATTCCAGAGAACCATCGCCAACGCAGTGGCGATAATACCAAGGTAGAGCACGCCCAGGATGATGGGCAGAGTCACCGTGCCAATACTCTCTGACTTCATCTCACTAAACATTAAGGGAAGGCTGAACACCCACCCCCCGATAAAAGCAAATGTGCTCACCTCAATTATATTCAGATCTTTACTGCTCTTCTTAATCAATACCGAATACAAACCCCAGGTGATCGCCGCGGCAAGCAGGAGGACATTTCCTATCGCTGCTTTGCCTCCATAGAGCGCAGCTCTTGGGTCTACGACGATGAGCACGCCCACACTTGCCAACACGAGTGCAAAGACGCGTGCGGAGGTGACACGTTCATGCAACAACAGCGCACCGAACAAAAGAATAAAAACTGGAGAAGCCGAGGTGACCAGGGCGGCATTTGCTGCCGATGACAACTTCGTACCTGTGAATTGGAACCCTAATGAAATGCCAAAGCCCAATATCCCCACGAGTAGAATGACGCCGACTCGTTTTCGAGTTATACGAAATCCTCTCGTGAGTAGGGTTACAGATCCGAGGCAGACAATGCCGAGCAGCAAGCGCATATTGAGCAGCGTGAAGGGAGGGATGACCTCTAGTACGACTTTGCTCACAACGTACATCCCACCCCATATTGAGGCGGCAGCCAATCCCGCGATGATTCCAAAGGTTCTCACAGGTGGGATTATATTCACATGTTCGAGGTTAACAAGTAGAGGGATACCTGGTCGGTATCCATCCCAGAGACAACTTTTCTAGCGGAATTCCCCCATAAGATCTCCCAGGCTCTTTTCAGACGGTCGCAACTGAGAAGCATCCAATCTGGAGAGAGGGGTCTCTACTAAGTTTGCCAGCTCATCCAAGGATGGCCGATCTTCGTTGAAATAGATGAGCCCTGTGACGAGAACTCCACCACAGCAAGTGGTCTCAAGCATCTTAAGGGCCTCGATCCGGTCCTTAGGATTGTAGTCGAGCTGCAGCTTCTTCAGCATCAAAGTGGATCCGTCATGCATCTCTACATCGAGCACTTCGCCAGGCTGATAATTTATCTCGATCTCGTCTCTCTTCGGCACCCAGGTGACATCGTGCAGGGGTTCTTGATGCTCCTTTCCCCATGAGTACGATTTAGTCGAAGCATCCCGGTTATTGAAAGTGACGCAGGGGCTGATGATGTCTAGAACAGCCGTGCCCTTGAAGTGAAGCGCAGCTTTAAGAAGCTCTTTCACCTGTTTCGGGTCTCCCGCGAATGACCGGGCCACAAATCCTACCTTGGCGATCAACGCTTCCATACAGATATCGACTGGCATGAACGGATTAATGCCCATCTTTTTTAATTCTTGACCCTGATCCGCCGTTGCGGAGAACTGCCCTTTGGTGAGCCCGTAAACACCATTATTTTCCACGATGTAGACCATGGGCACGTTTCGTCGGACAAGATGGATAAAATGTCCCAAACCTATACTGGCCGTATCACCATCGCCAGACACGCCAATGGCCTTCAGGCCATGGTTCGCAAGAACAGCTCCGGTCGCGATGGTTGGCATACGACCATGGAGCGAATTAAAGCCATGCGATCTGCCCATGAAATAAGCCGGGCTCTTGCTTGAACAGCCAATTCCCGAAAATTTGATGACCTTATCTGGGGAGATTGACATATCATAGCACGCGGAGATGATCTGGCTGGATATGGAATTATGGCCGCATCCCTGACAAAGTGTGGACTCATTTCCTCTGTAATCCGCCTTCGTTAGACCAATAATATTCGCCTGGGCGGGCGCCCCGCGTTTTTGCTCTACTTTTGTCGCCATGCTACTCTTCCTCCTGCGCGCCTAATGACTCTGCAATCCAACGCGCGCTCAGGGGTAATCCATCATTGTGAGTTAGTGATATCAACTTCGTAGCTTGATCGGGAACCGCTAATTGCAGCAACTGGCGCATCTGACCATCGGTGTTCATCTCAATCACGTAGATGCGCTCATACTTACGAATAAACTCGAGAACTTCATCTGAAAAGGGCACCGCACGTAATCGCAGATAGTTGGTCTTAAATCCCATCTCGCTTAAGCGGGCGCGTCCCTCCTGAACGGCAGGGTCGGTCGAGCCGAATGCGATGATCCCGATCTCAGCATCGGATACTTCGTCACACACAGGAGCCGGCAAGAGATTCCGCGCAGTTTCCATTTTCCGCCCGAGGCGAGCCATATTTTGCACCCAATCTTCAGGACGTTCGCTATAGACAGCTCTGTCATTGTGCCCGGTGCCGCGAGTGAAGTATCCAGCCAATGGATGGTCGGTTCCTGGCAGTGTCCTGTAAGGAATCCCATCACCATCCACATCACGGTACCTGGCAAATTCACCGACACGGTTCAGGTCCTCTTTATCCAGAATCTTGCCGCGATCGATGGGTTGATCGGGATAATCGAACTCGGAAGACATCCATAAATTCATCCCTAGATCGAGATCGCTGAGGACAAAGATGGGCATTTGCAGTCGATCAGCAAGATCGAACGCCCGCCAACCAAATTCGAAGCACTCAGACATGTTCCCTGGCAGTAACATGATCTGGGAAGTATCACCATGGCCGAGAAATCGAACAAAGAGAATGTCGCCCTGCGATGTCCTTGTGGGAAGCCCGGTGCTTGGTCCCATCCTTTGAACATCCCAAATGACAAGAGGAATCTCGGCCAGATAAGCGAGACCCGTAAATTCAGCCATGAGCGAGATACCCGGACCCGATGTGCTTGTCATCGCCCGCGCCCCGGACCATCCGGCTCCAACCGCCATTCCAATGGCGGCAAGCTCATCTTCTGTTTGAACAATTGCATAAGTTGCTTTTCCGGTCTCCGGATCATTACGCATGGCAGGGAGTCGTTCCTGTAAGGATTCAGCCAGGCTCGAAGCTGGTGTGATGGGATACCAGGATAAGAAGTTCACCCCACCGTAGACTGCCCCGAGAGCGGCGGCCGTATTACCGTCGATGAGGATCTTTCCTTCGGTCTGATTGTCGCGCTGAAGGATATAACGATCGGCTTTTACCAAGTTCGACTTGCTCCACTCGATCGTTGCATTAATCACTTGCATATTGAGCTTAATGGGTCGTTTTGAACCTCGAAAGTGGGTATCCAGTGCGCCTGCGATTTCGTCGATGTCAATTCCCAGGATCTGCGTTATAACGCCCACATAAACCATGTTTGACATGTATTCACGGAGACCTTTTGGAGGATTAACTTCGCGGATGATCTCTTTCACGGGCATTGGGTAGTACACGACATCGCTTCGATGCTCCGGCTTCTCAAAGTGGTCGGGATAGAAGCAAACACCTCCCTTTACAAGATTGTCCAGATCATCCTTGAACGTCTGTTTATTCATCGCGACAAGTATCTCAATAGTCTCCCTGCGCGCCGTAAACCCCTCTCCACTCAATCGAATGGTGAACCAGGTGGGAAGACCCTGGATGTTCGACGGGAAGAGGTTTTTTCCACTCACAGGTATTCCCATCCGGAAGATGGCGCGGATAAGGGCGATGTTCGATGTTTGACTCCCCGATCCATTCACGGTGGCGACAACCATGGAGAGATCGTTCACGATCTGCTCCGGTTGATCTGTATGCTGCCGTGAATCCACGGTAACAGGTTCTGTCATTCTTGTGATCTCCTATTTAGGTTGTGCGCTTAATATGGGACCTGTATTGGCTTCCATTGCTTCCTGTGATGGTCTTCGATGCAGGATGTCGAAGTGCTCGATCAAAGCCCGATAGCCTGAATCATACGCATTATTGAGGATCGAATCCACCATTTGTTCATGATACGTCCATACAGCTTTCAAATAGACGTAGTCCGTATATCGATTCAATCCAACGGATTCGTAGCCATCCCAGTAGGCCTCCAGAATGCCATGTACAAAAACATTGTCGAGACGGGAATAGATGGTGAGGTGCAGATCGCGGTGTTCGACATGAGGGATTGTAATTGGGGATCCATTGAGCAACATCCACGCCTTCTCGAGCAGTTTGCGTAAATGGTCCTTGTCGCCATCATCTAATTGTTCGACGGCTTCGTGCCAGAAACACGCCTCGAGATGCTCGCGTAATTGTTCGATCTGGTTGAAATAACCAGGATCCGTAGAAAGTGCATATCGCAAGCTCACGTCCATTGCAGGATAAAAAGAGTATTTTCGTCTCTGCATCCCCGATTTTGGCCGAATGTCGATGTATCCGAGCGTTCGTGCCACTTCAAGCTGTTCTCGCAGCTTCCC
>CBDVCG010000219.1:0-4471 GCA_965372425.1 uncultured Anaerolineales bacterium | reverse complement strand
ATATGAAGTCGTCTCGAATCATCTCCTGAAGATGGCAGCGTTGCAGCCACAAGAATACTAATGTCATCCGTAGGTCGCCCCTCATCAAGATCGAGGGCGTGCTCGAGGAGTCGATCGGCCCATTTTGCCGGATCAGGGGATCCCGCCCTCAGAAGCTTTTCAATGAAACCGGGCACATCCATGGTCGTACCACGGCGATCGCCTGCGTGCGTCAGACCGTCCGTGTAGACGAAGATGGTCATATTCTCTTCTATGGATTTTTCCGTGATATCGGGTCGAGTGCCCCTTCGAATCCCCACGGGATCGGTGGGCGTATCCAGAAGTTGAATCTCACCGGCTCGGATTAATATGACCGGGTCAGGGTTATTGCGAGTGATGACGATGGTCTTACTGGCCAGATCGATTGAGAGGATATTGAGGGTTGCCGAGACCTTACCGGAACGGTAGGTGTAGAGATAATCGGATGCGGCTCTTGCGGCGGCGCCGTCTCGAACACCTTCAGCCAGGAGGCTGATGGCTTTCCGGGCTACGACAATGGAGATATTCTTTGCAGCTTTTCCCGAACGCTGTCCATCCACGAGGACGAAGGACAAACCCCCTTCGGGGCGTTCGATCATCTCGAGGGAATCGCCGCTCTCGGAGGTCGCATACTTTCCCACCTTCGCAACAGCCACTTGAACTTCCATGACGGGCATTCTACAATGACCGTGACAATTTTGTTAGGCAGTTGAAAGTTATCAACACGTATTTATCATGTAAATTAGACATACAGACCTGGGGGGCAGGCTACTTCATCCTCATCGTTTGTAGGAGAAGGCGTTGACTAATCGCGAATCGGGTGCGGTTCACCTCCAATCCACGATTGAGCAAGCTATACGTTCAGTGTCGAATGAAATTGGCGACATGCCTGTGGTCATTGTCGCCGAGTTCCCTGCACATCTCCCTGCCGTCAATGCTAACCCGGATGAGCTGCTGCTTATCTTGCGAGAGCTGCTTATACGAGCGTTGCTGACAACCAAGCGGGGCAGCTTGCGGGTGCAGGCGAAGGTCCTTCCGGCTGAGCAATTATCTTCAGAAAGCGAATCATTACTTCCTACAAGGGAGATACAGAATAACTCGAATTTCTGGGCTCTACTATCGATAACCGCAACGCAAGAACCACATCTTCCTGCAGACGACAACATGAATGAAAACATGATGATGCCGGTTGCATCCACGTCGCTCGCGACGGAGGAACTTGTGTCTATGATCAGAACCCTGGGTGGTGGACTGGGTGTGGAGACCGACGAGACTGAGTTTCGCATCTTCTTTGCGCTCCCGCTGAGCGCCGCGTCCTCAAGCCTTGCTGATCTTAGTTCGCTCTATAAAGCTGTGGAAACTCGGATTCCCGAAGGAAACCAGATAAGCAACTCCCTTCTGGTCTATGTCGAGGACTACGCTATCCTTGAGCTCCTTACGAGTGAACTCGTAGAGGCGGGATATAGTGTTACCGCTGCGCCGGGAATAAGCGACATCCTGACCCTCGCCCAGAAGGAGGACATCGATCTCATTATCATCGATCTTCAGGCTCGTGAGCCTGGCGCCCTCGACGTAGCCATGTTGCTGAAGAAGGATCGTAGAACGCAGAATATTCCGGTCTTATTCCTTACAGCCACGAGCGATCCCGAAGGTAGAGTTAAGATGGGGACAGCGAATTTCTTAGTGCGCCCAGAGGGCACCGGCGCCATGCTTGCAACTGTAAGAGCGGTGTTGAATACGGAACTACGTCCCACAGCCCGTGTGCTCGTGGTTGAACCCGATGATGTGGTTCGTGAGAATATGATCATGATGCTCCAGGCACATGGGTATGCCGTTGTGGAAGCTCGAAGCGCAGAAGAAGCCCTGGCGCTCGCGGAGCGCGTCATCATTGGGCTTGTGCTCGCCAACGCCAGGCTGGCGCAAGAGCGAGACTACTGGCTGATCCGTCAGTTGAGGCAGCTCTCCCTCGAGATTGAGGTCTTTGTGCTCGCGGATGCATTGAGCGACGAGGAGGGAAGGCGGGCGATGCGCCGCGGCGCTTCTGGCTACAGCGAGACCGGAAAATTGCCTGATCTGCTCGATCGGGTGAAAGGGAATCAGAATAACGTTTGATTTAAATCGAAAGTTGAGCCGTCATTGCGAACGGAAGCGGCTTCCTCACATCGTTCGGAACAGGCTTCACGAAGCAATCCACTTCGTCACCACCAGTTCTGAGTTGAGAATTGCAACGTCGCCCGACCATGAATGGCCGGGCTCATTGCTTAAGCCCAATGGGCCGTCCTGGCCCTTTGGACTGGTATCAGGGTGCGCAGCACCCTTCTGCTCTGAGCCCGGAGTTTCGGCTCCGGGCGGACCTATGCAATGACATATTCCTGGAAACATAAAAGGCCTGTCCCAAAAGGGCAGCCCTTTTTTTCATCCGTGTTTCCATCGTTCAAGCTAATAGACCCACACGGAGGTACCGTATCCAGTCGTGAGAATCTTCTCGCCTTCGGTTGCCGGAGTCGTCCACCGGAAAAGCCATTTTGCTTCCTCCGGCCTCATGTTCACGCAGCCATGGCTGCGCGGTCGGCCATAATCACTATGCCAATAGGTTCCGTGAAAGGCGACACCCGTGATATGGAAGTAGGAAACCCAGGGAACGCCGGGGAGTTCGTAGGCTTCTAAATTGGAGGTCAGACGACCGTCGCCCATGTGACGTAAGGGCATTTTTTTATCGATGTAAAAATTTCCTTTTGGCGTGGCAGTGGGAATTCCGTTTCTCCGGGGTTTTGAGTTGGGCATGCCGCTCGATATCCGGGTTCTGAACACGAGTTGATCACGCTCATAGGCCAGCACTTCCTGCCTGGATAGCGAGATTTCCAGGCGTTTTTCCCGTTCAGGGACATCCGGTGACAGCGGTGAAAGTTCTTCGGGCTCGACTTTGCGTAAATGTTCCGCACGGGCAAAATACACGACGTTCAGCAAGTCATCTCGAAGCTGGTACCAATAGCGACCGTCCGCTCCTCGGACCAATTCTTCCACCCATGCCGTAGACTGGTAGTACAAACGATAGAGGGGGAAAGAAGCAGGATCTGGGAGCCGATATGTCCGGGTGTAGGGTACGCTGACTTCAAATATAGCCCCATCCTCCGGCACATCCCAACGCGGTCCTTGAGTCTCCCATCTTACGATCTGTATATTGCCAGAATGGACATATCCTTCTGGCACCCTGTGCCAGAGAGCGTTATGTCCTGGTCCATCGTCGGATATATCGCTCGAAAGCAGCGGCAGCAAGGTGTCTCGAGGCAGGAATGTCAAACGTTTTGAGGCGAAGGAAGGTTCAGGATAAAGGCCGATCTGACTGTATGCGACGCGGCCGAGTGCATCGGATATTTGACCCTCCGCGGGAGGAGGGGGCTTTAGTGCAAGACCGGCAGTGCTCAATCCGGCAATCGTGAGGAAATCCCGCCGGTGAATTTTGTCTAACATGTGTCCATTCTACCTACGAGCGTGTCACCGATCAATAGGAAATCGAGATAGCACATCATCTACTTGAAGTGTATGTATGATATCAAAAACCCACATGTTCGCATAGCCAAATATCGCCATGGAGAGGGAAGAAGACGGAGATGGTATAATGCGGCGGATCCTCCGGAGAGCTAGCGGGGTGAGCTAACACCACATTCACCTAATGATCCTATGTCGGATAAAATTCGCACATTCATCGCGATCGAGATCCCTGCAAACATTAAAAACGGACTAAGCTTATTGATAGAATTGCTCAGAGAATCGAGTGGTGATGCCCGCATTCGTTGGGTAAAAACCGAATCAATCCATCTCACACTCAAGTTTATCGGTGACGTATCACCTGGATCGGTAAGCAATGTTACAAAGAACTTAGAGACGATTGCCGTCAAGAGATCCAAATTCGAAATCACAGTTGGGGGGCTGGGGTGTTTTCCAAATTGGCATAAGCCCCGTGTAATATGGGTGGGGATCAGCGAAGACAGTGGTGAATTAGCTGCATTACAGAAAGAAATAGAAGTTGCTCTAGAACCACTTGGGATCATGCCCGAGACAAGGCCGTACCACGCCCATCTTACCGTGGGCCGTGTAAAGAAACCAGGGGATATCGGTAACAACTTTTCTAAGATGGAAATTGATGCGATCGGTCACGTGCAGGTGGACGAGTTTTGCCTCATCAGGAGCGAATTGAGATCTGATGGAGCAGTATATACTAACCTGGCATCCTTCACGCTGCAGTGAAGAACACCGCAGTTTGCGTGGGTGTTCTTCTAAGGAAAAAGCCTTTGGGTGTGCCGCCCCTATACCCCCGCCTTGCCATTCATCTCTGCAGCAAGCTACAGGGATACTGGCTTTTTCCCATAATAGAATAGAGCAGCCTATCGATTGGTTTACAGTGTCCAATGCTTGAACACTGGGTGGGGTGCAATGCAGACCTGATGATGCC
>CBDVCG010000218.1:0-4494 GCA_965372425.1 uncultured Anaerolineales bacterium | reverse complement strand
GATCACCCATTTATTTCTTATTCATGGATTGAAGAAGAAGCACTGGACAATACTTGTGACGAACTTTTGAAAAGGATTAGAAAGCTTAAAGAAGAATACATGCAAGGAAATGACGAAGAAGGGCTATATCTACTCGAATACGCCCGTGGACGAATGGAAGCTCACGCCCCAGGGTCGACTGTACCTGTTTGAACAAATCGATCCTACACAGAATGCATAAGAGAAGCCTCTTAAGTTTCCAGGTGCCCCTCCTTTGCCGGCGGGGCGCTTCTTTTATTTCAGGGTGATCCGGCCTATGCTATAAGAGTATCGGGATCTTGTGACCTGACTCATAAGGCAGGATGGTGCTCCATGGCAAAGGCGACATTTGGATGGTTCGTTCAACTTTCCGCGCGGGACGATGCCGTCGCCGAGACGCTGATTGAAGACAATCAGAGCTTCATCGATGGCCTCGGAGATGCGTTCGATACGCTCTGGTTCTCGGACCACTTGCAGTATGGTGAGCATACCGTCCTGGAGTGCTGGACCGCGCTCACAACCTTCGCGACCCGGTATCCACAATTCAACGTAGGGTCGCTCGTGATGGCACAGTCCTTCCGTAATCCAGGGCTGCTTGCCAAGATGATGGCGACGCTCCAGAATTTCTCGGGCGGTCGATTGATCGCAGGCATCGGGGCGGGGTGGAAGGAGGACGAGTACCTGGCTTATGGCTATCCCTACCCTCCGACGGTCACCCGCATCGAACAGCTGGAGGAGACCGTCCAGATCTTGAAGAGGCTGTGGACCGAAGATGAAGTGGATTTCCCGGGAAAGCACTACGTATTAAAAGGGGCTATCTGCGAACCCAAGCCTGATCCCATCCCACCCATCCTCATCGGGGGGACCGGCGAGACGTACACGCTGCGCGTGGTCGCCAAACACGCTGACTGGATGAATGCCACCTTTCCCGACCATGATTCTTACAAACACAAACTCCAGGTCTTGAAAAACCATTGCCAGGATGTGGGGCGCAACTACGAGGCCATCAAGAAGACGCTCCACGCCTATGTCCTCATTTCAGAGGGCGATGACGTGCCCGAGTCCCGAGGTGGGCGGCACATCATCTCTGGTCCGCCGGGGCAGGTACGGGACGAGTTTGCCCGTTTCATCGACGCGGGCGCGGAGCACTTTATGATCCGCTTTCTTGATTTTCCGAAGCGGACCTCGCTGGACCCCTTCCTCGAGCAGGTGCTGCCTCGACTGTAATCTGAGATGCACATGCTTCCCGACCAAAACAATAGAAAATCCCGGAATAAGAGTAGCTCAGCATAGATGCACTTATCTGAGTCTTGAGAATTACATCTAGATTTGAATCGCGATGGGAACGAGACGAATTTGATAGGTCCTGGGCTGTTATCGCTATGGTCTTGCAAACACGATGACGAAGTGGATGCCCCAGTCGACGTCGCTGCTGACCCCCGCCACACCGAACTGGGTGTAGCTGGATCCAAGGATGTTGTTGCGGTGGGGGGTGCTGTTCATCCACCAGTCGAAAGCGGATTGAGCTGCGCTGGACGAATTCGACGTGACCATGTAGTTCTCACCGATCCAGGAATATGTGTAGCCCTGCCGGGTCACTCGATCGCGCACGGAGGAGCCATCCGAACCGGTATGGCTGTGGAACCCGTTGCAGGCCATGTCGGCGGCGTGGACGCGGGCGGCGGCAAGTAGCTGGCTTTGTACAGCAAGCGCATGCAGTCCGCGAGACTGACGCTCATTGTTGATGAGCCCCACGATCGTGTTCTCGTGGGAGGTGTGAATATACGTGGTGCAGGAGGCGGAGATCTGTGTCGGGGTATTGCTTGGCACCGCGGTGTCCGTCGGCGGAATTACACTCGTCTCAGAAGGTGTGATGAGGGGGTCCAGCGTGTGGGTCTGGGTTGGTGTGAATGTTCGCGTCGGAGGGGGTGAGGTGCGTGTGGGCGTCGATGTACGAAATGGTCGAGTAGCTGTTTTTGTCGGTGTACTGGAACGTGTCCAGGTAGGCCATGGCCTCCAGGTGGACGTGCTCGTCGGTGTCTCAGTGGGTGTTTCGGTCGGCGTGGAGGTCTCGGTAGGTGGTTGTGGTTTTGTGGAGGTGCTGGTCGGGGAGCCCGTGGAATGGGCTTGAGTCTCAAATGCGCGCACCAGGTTCTTGTCAGGAATGACCTCTTGCAACGGGCCGGGAATGATCTCCTGCGGTGGGTTGGGGATAATGGGCGGCGTGACCGTTGTAGTCGAAGTGGGCATGGGCGGGGGCAGGAACCCTTCATCCACCAGCATCGCCACAACCACCTCCTGGTAGGCCTCACCATACATCGCCTGGACAGAGAGGAGACCGATGAACAGGACGACGAGGAGGGTCGAAGAAAACAGAAAGCCCCCGATCAAGAATCGGCTCAAGCACCCACGTCGAGGGCGTGGTTTTTTCATCGGTCTGGTGATATCTTCCATGCTGTCCCCATTGTGTTCTTTCCGTATGGAGGCTGGCTATAGCGAGGGGGTACTAGGAGCCAGGTTTCACGCACGTCAGAGGATGAATTTGGGAGTAAATGACAAAGAGACTAGGTGGTGCGACTCATGGTTCGTTGTAGTATAAGAATTCAATGGATCCGGAGAGAGAGCGTGGATCCACGTAACTAAATAGATGAGCATGTGAGTTACGTGCTTTTATATACGACGAAAAGCGTATGTGGATGGAGGTGGATGATGGAAGATGCCACGAAGATTGGTCTGGGTGTAGTGTTGGGCGTATTCGTCGCCATCTTTGCGGTGGCATGCTTGTGTCTCGTCGGCGCCGCGGGCTGGGCGGCGGTTGTTTCCTCGGCGATGTCGAGCCAGGCGCCGTTCCTTGATCCTGCGTTCACAGATTGCGGCGGTTTTTCCCCGGCTTCAGTGAAGACCACCTCCCTTGAGCTTGGTGAAGCAGCCGAGTATGGCGGTATGGAGGTCGAAATCCTGGATTATGAGTTCTCTGGGGGATATGAAGACCCTTACGAATATTATGAAGCTCCTCCTGATGGTGCTACTTTCTTGTGGGTGGAGGTGAAGGTCTCTAACACCAGCGATCAACCAGCCTACGCGCCCTATCAAGAAGAATTCTCCGTCGTCGCCGACGGGATACAGTACGAATCGACCTACTACTCCGAACGTCCCGGCTATGCGATTTACAACAGCGCCGAACTCTTTCCACAAGCAGGGAAGCTTGGCTGGGTCCGTTTCACCATTCCAGAAAGTTCAATGGAAGATGAGATGTGGATTGGCTTCATGCCTTATCAAGATGGTGCCAGGACAATCTACAGCTGGGAGCTTGTGCCGATCGGCGACTGATTCATGCAGGCCAGTCGCACGAATTCCTATCAGGAGAGGCGCTCAAGCTGAGCCAGGCGCAATGTGGGACACACTCCGCTCTGCTAGAGGCGTCTCGAGCATGATGCGGGGATATGAACAAGGGGGCTTCGATGACAAACGCTCCAGACTTATATTCTCAACTTCGCTCCACGGGTCTCGATGGAGGTTGTCAAGAAAGCACGCTCGCCTGATCTGAAAGTTTCCCCGCGTTTAATAAAAAAAAGGCTCAAAAGCCTCTCCATTGTCTCTCGATCGATCGATATCGCCGATCTCTTTATCCTACCTTAGCGGGGTTTTTAGGAAAATGACGATGGATGGAAGGTTGGTTTCAGCTTGATGAACGTTCTTTCGTTCACACGCCCAGGGCTTCCTTGGCTCGCTTCGTCTCTTTGTTGCGTGCAGTCGTATCCAGATTTCGTTTACGAATCCGCAGACTACGGGGCGTGACTTCGAGCAGCTCATCATCGTTTAGGTACTCGATCGACTCGTCGAGACTCATCTCGCGTGGCGTGGTGAGACGCTCATCGATCTCGCGGAACGAGACACGCATATTGGTGACATGCCGCTTCTTGCAAACGTTCACGACGAGATCTCCAGGACGCTGGTTTTCCCCGATCACCATTCCTTCGTAAACCTCGACTCCGGGTCCCACGAAGAGCCGCCCGCGCTCCTCGGCATTCTTCAAGCCGTAGGTCGTGGTCGTGCCGGACTCCCAGGCCACGAGTGAACCCTGTGCCCTTCCGAACCGGGTGCCGCTTATTGGGGCGTAATCATGGAAGATGCTGTGGATAAAGCCGGCGCCGCGCGTCGCCGTCATGAATTGGTAGCGGAAGCCCAAGAGCCCCCGGGTGGGTACGATGTAGCGCAGTCGGACGGTATCGTCTTGATCATCCTGCATATCGAGCATCTGACCCCGTCGTTTGCCCAGCATCTCCACGACTGTGCCGACTGATTCGGAGGTGGTTTCGATGTAGACTTCCTCATAGGGTTCGAGCGTGACACCGTCCTCGCTGCGCAATATGACTTCAGGTCGAGAAACCTGGAACTCATAACCCTCACGACGTATGGTCTCGATCAGAATTGCCAGGTGAAGCTCCCCGCGCCCCGACACGGTGAATTGGTTTG
>CBDVCG010000217.1:0-4510 GCA_965372425.1 uncultured Anaerolineales bacterium | reverse complement strand
GTAGGCATCCATCGTAACCGGCGAGCCAGGGTCGGCACCGATTGCCACGCCGCTCGCCAATCCAAGCATGATGGGATTGGTAATCTCGATCTCAGCCTGTCCAACCAGCTTATCGTTGATATAAAGCTGCCCCAAACCTGCTGCGCCGATACCTTTGAGCACGTCGGGTTTCCCGGTCACCTCAAACTCAAAGCGAAGGTTCAAACGGCCTTCGGGGATCGTTTCAGTCGATTCCACGTTATACATGGTGCGAGCTACATAATTGTAGATATATTGCAGCTTGCCATCCTTCACGTAAAAGGTGTACCCACCATCGATTCCACCCTGTGAGATCAAAACACCTTCGTCACCCTTCTTGAAATCGACATCTGCAGTGATGCTGTGGGGTCGATTGATGATATTAGCTGCAGCGTTCACCGGCACTTCCTGTGTACCTGGATAGTAGGTGTAGCTTGTCCGTGCGACAGCAATCTGCGGTCGCTCTTCCGCGAATCGCTGCTGCCCCCGCCCGTCAACAGGAAGCACATTGTACTTTCCCGCCTCCACGTACCACTGACCAATCATCTCGATCAATTTGGCGCGATTTTCATCGGCGACATTGTGATTCTCGGCAAAGTCTTTCTCTACATGATAGAGCTCCCAGCCGGTCGCATCAAGCTCGGTCAGCATCTCCGCAGAGATAGGGGTACCAAATGTCCGGCCAGATTCGGTGAACGAAGTTCCCGGCCATGGGCAAACGGCTCGCCAGCCATCGCGGTAGATCGAACGATGTCCTATCATCTCAAAGTATTGCACGGTATGTTTAGTGGGCGCTTTCCCATCCTCGAGTGAATCGGCGAAGCTCACTCCCTCGATCGGCGATTGGGTTACCCCTTGAATTGCCTCAGGAGGATCAAGCTCGAGCATCTCTAGGACAGTTGGAACCATGTCGATAGCATGGGTGTACTGTGTCCGCACATCACCTTTTGACTTGATCCCATTGGGGAAGTGGACGATAAACGGATCGCTGATGCCGCCGCGATACGTTTCTCGTTTCCAGCGTCGGAAGGGCGTATTCCCAGCCCAGGTCCAGCCCCAAGGATAATGGTTAAAATATTTTGGACCCCCCAGATCATCCAAAGCCGCTAGATTCTCATCCAGCAATTCTGGTACAAAGTTGAAGAAGAGGTTTTCGTTAACGGATCCATCTGGCCCTCCCTCCGAACTCGCGCCATTGTCCGAGATCACCATGATGAGCGTA
This sequence comes from uncultured Anaerolineales bacterium, assembly GCA_965372425.1. Lineage (GTDB taxonomy): Bacteria > Chloroflexota > Anaerolineae > Anaerolineales > E44-bin32 > E44-bin32. Next base: position 3,270 of record CBDVCG010000217.1, on the reverse strand, counting down.
TTCTCAAACTCACCGATTTCTTTCAAGAAATCGAGAAGACGCCCGATATGATGGTCGGTATGAGACAAGAATCCAGCGTACACCTCCATCATGCGGGCATAGAGCTTCTTCTCCTCAGCTGTGCAATCTTCCCAGGGTTTTACATCCGGATCGTGACGGGAGAGTTCAGCATCCTGGGGCGCTATACCCAGTTTTTTCTGTTCTTCAAATACCATTTCTCGGTATGCTTCCCAGCCATCGTCGAACTTCCCTTTGTACTTATCCGCCCATTCCCTCGGGACATGGTGAGGTGCGTGCATCGCACCCGTGCAAAAGTACATGAAGAAGGGTTTGTTTGGTGCAACCTGTTTCGAATCAGCGATGAAGCCGGTCGCCTGATCTACCAAATCTTCTGTAAGATGGTAGCCCTCCTCGGGCGTCTTCGCCGGTTCCACTCGATGATTGTCATACGTTAGATCGGGATAATATTGATGCGTATCCCCGCCCAGAAAACCATAATAACGCTCGAAGCCGCGGCCCAACGGCCAGCGGTCATAGGGTCCAGCGGCTGAGATTTGATCGGCTGGGGTCAGGTGCCACTTCCCAACGGCATAAGTGTTGTAGCCGTATTGCAGAAGAGTTTCCGAAAGAAAACCGTTCTCATGGGGGACATTCCCATCGTATCCCGGATACCCAGTCGAGACCTCCGTAATCCCCGCCATATGGTTGGAATGGTGATTGCGGCCGGTGAGAATGCATGTACGAGTTGGCGAGCATAGCGCAGTAGTGTGCATATTATTGTAGCGCAAACCATTCGCGGCCAGCGCGTCTAAGTTGGGTGTTTCCATCGGGCTGCCGTAGCAGCCTAACTGCCCAAAACCAGTATCATCCAGGACGATGAACAATACGTTCGGTGCGCCATCTTTCGCACGTTTCGGCGCCGGCCAGGCCGGCTCGGATTGATCGAATGTGCGCCCGATCACACCGTTAAACGCGGTTCCTGGTTTGTATTCCTTCAGTGGTGACATATTTCCCTCCTCGAAATAAAAAGTTGATCCAGGATATCCAATTACTGCGGACCAGTATTATTACTCTATCACAAACTCATCAGGACCAATTTGAAGAACGTCGGTTGAATTTGCCATATAAGCTCGAGTTAAAGCCTTACCAATATGCCATTATAAGAGAAACGACGCACTCTTCCTCGTGAGAAAGAACGCGTCTCGTGGCATTACCAGTGGCGGGGATGACGGGATTCGAACCCGCGATCTCTGCCTTGACAGGGCAGCATGTTAACCACTACACCACACCCCCGAACTTGTGGGAAGTCTATCACAGGGTTCGAAGATCGGTCAAGATTTTTCGCCCTTCCCCATTCAGTAAGAGTAAAAATTGGCAATCAGTTGATGGTCCCCAATCTCTGGCGTATAATCCTCAACCAGGCGGAGGCACAATGCCGAAGAAGAAAACAAAACTTAAATCGATGACCAGTGGGGAGATCCGTCGCTCCTACCTCGAATTTTTCGAGGGCAAAGGACACACGATTGTACCTTCCATGTCGCTCGTCCCCGGCGGCGACAAGACACTGCTTTTTACGAATTCAGGCATGGTCCAGTTCAAGGACGTTTTCCTCGGAACTGGCAGTCGACCGTACACCCGGGCGGTAGATACCCAAAAATGTATGCGTGTAGCTGGAAAGCACAACGATCTGGATGATGTCGGTCGTGACGACTCTCACCATACTTTCTTCGAAATGCTCGGAAATTGGTCATTTGGGGATTACTACAAAGAGGAGGCCATTGGATGGGCGTGGGAGCTCCTCACAGAGGTCTGGAAGCTCCCCAAGGACCGTCTCTGGGCGACAGTGTTCGAGGATGAGCTGGGTGAAATCCCACGTGATGACGAAGCTGCAGAGAGCTGGTTGAAGCAGCCTGGATTCAAGGGCGATCAGCTGCTCTTCTTCGGTCGCGAAGAAAATTTCTGGGAGATGGCTGAAACGGGTCCCTGCGGTCCGGATAGCGAGATTTTCTATGATCGCGGTCCCGAGTATTGTGATAAAGATGGCGAGAAAGACCACACGTGCGAAATCAATGGCAACTGCCAGAGATTTCTTGAATTATGGAACCTGGTCTTTATCCAGTACAACCGCTCCAGTCCGACGAATTTGCAGCCTTTACCAGCAAAACACGTCGACACAGGCATGGGATTCGAGCGCATGGTCTCTGTGCTTCAGGATGTGGATTCGAATTACAAGACGGATCTTTTCACGCCCCTGCTCGACACCGTTCAGGACCTCGCCCATCATTCGGAGGCGGAACGCGAGGAGCACTTCACCGCTTATCGGGTAATCGGAGATCACGCTCGAGCGGCAAGCTTTCTCATCGCTGATGGCGTCGTGCCAGGCAATATCGGACGCAACTATGTCTCCCGCATGATTATCCGCCGAGGTAGCCGATTCGGTTCATCGATCGGTTTGAACGAACCTTTCATGGCTGAGGTGGCGAAGTCTGTCATAGATGAGTACGGCGAAGCCTACCCAGAGCTCCTGCGGAACCGGAAAGCCATCCTGCAGACCCTCACGGAGGAAGAAACTCGCTTTCATCGGACAGTCGATACGGGTGTGACCTATCTGAAAAATATGATGGACGAAATCGAAGCATCAGGATCGAGCATCATCCCCGGGAAACGATCCTTTGATTTGTACGCCACCTACGGATTACCCCTCGAGATCACCCGGGATATCGCACGCGAGAGCGGTTTCGAGGTCGATGAACCGGGTTTTCGGGAGGCGATGGAAGCTCACCGCTTGACTTCAGGTGGAGGTCGGGCGATTGGCGAATTGACGGAAGAGAACATCAGCATCTACCAGAACCTGCTCGTCCAGCTGAAGGAAGCCGGGAAATTGGAGCCAAACGGCGTGAGCTACGATCCTTACGCGCTCATCGAAATGCATGGACCGGTCATAGCCATCCTCAAAGAGGGTGAACTTGTCGAAGAAGCGTCCTCAGGCGAGGGTATCGAGATGGTGATTCCTTCGACGCCGTTCTACGTCGAAGCTGGTGGTCAGGTCTCGGATACTGGAACGATCTCATCGCTCAACGATAAGGATTGGGAATTCCGAGTAGAGGAGGCACGTGAACCCGTGCAGGGTCTCATCATCCACTCAGGCGCCGTCGTAGACGGAGCGCCCCATATTGGGGACAATGCGAGAGCCGAAATCGATCTAGATCAACGAATGGCCATCATGCGAAACCACACAGCTACCCACTTGCTCCATGTCGCCTTGCATGT
>CBDVCG010000216.1:0-4520 GCA_965372425.1 uncultured Anaerolineales bacterium | reverse complement strand
TTCCTCAACCGTGGCACTCATGCTGCGCTTGAGCAATACAGGTCGGTCGCTCTCCCCAACCGCGTGTAACAGTGCGTAGTTCTGCATATTACGTGCCCCCACCTGGAGAACATCGGCGTAGCGCGAGACGATGGGTACCATTTCAGGCGCCATCACCTCGGTGACAATCGGCATGCCAGTCAGCTCGCGCGCTTCTGCCAACAACTCGAGACCTGCCTCCCCCATACCCTGGAAAGAATAAGGTGAGGTGCGCGGCTTGTAGGCGCCACCGCGCAGAAGATGGGCGCCAGCTTCATGAACCGCCTGTGCGGTTTCGAGCAGCTGCGTGCGGTCTTCCACCGAACAAGGTCCGGCGATGACCAGCAGACTTCCGTCTCCAATCGAGACACCACCCACTGGAAAGACAGTATCTTCCGAACGAAACTCGCGGGAGGCTAGTTTATACGGCCGAGAAATAGGAACCAGCCTGTCGACGCCGCTCCGCCTCCGAAGTTGATCCAGGTGTATGTTGCGGCTGTCGCCTAAAACTCCGATCACGGTTCGTTCCGCACCCTGGGATAAGTGAGCCTTTAGACCAAGCTCTTTGACATTGGCTAACACGGCTTGAATATCTTCCGCGGTGGCATCCGCCTGCATCACGATCATCATCCCGTCCTCCTGAAAAAAAGTTGTATGAACTTATTTCTCGATAGGAGCTGCATGCTCCCCTTCATTAATCAAGCTGAAAGCCCTTCACAACGCCCCTCGATTACAAGTCAGGTCTCAACTGGGCGGTATCGCCAAGATAGACATGTTGGATGGCGGCTTGAGGCAGCTCGGTATTCCAATGGGCAAGTACGCGTACAACCCGTTGTAAGCTGTCCTCCACCAACATCTCCTGGAAGCAGAGCAGCGGTACACTGCTCCAGCCCATCTGCCTGGCAGCTTTGGCGGGATACACAGAGAGAATATCCGGTGTAGTCGTGAACAGCACACTTGCCAAATCGTCTGGATGGAGTCTCGGATTGGCCTCCATGATGGCATCCAGAAGCCGCCTGGTCGCTTGAAGCACGATCTCCGCTTCGTCGGTGGGTACATCTATGGCGCCACGAATTCCTCGTATGGACATGGATTCTCCGTCGATCTTCTTAAACCAAAAACGCGAGGCCGATGGCCTCGCGTCTAAGACATCATCCAGAACTCTACAACTGTTTAAACGTCCTCGTCGGCCACCGGCTTATGGGTGCCCGTAAAATAGTAGAAATAAAAGGAGCTGCAGAGTGAACCTAGTTTCATATTAAGTTGTCTCAGTATAGGGGTCAATATGACGGCTGTCAATACTCATTCTAATACTTCTTCAAAATTATTCACGATGAACCCCCAGATACGCATACCCAATTCAAACTTCTCCCCACCTTAGCGAATACTAGTGAAAGTGTGAAATATTTTAAGGGTAATTATTTGCTACCCATGTTGCATGCTGTGAAAAACGAAAGTATCCTTCCTTCATAACAAATTTCTCGAATGGACAGACTGAACTATCCATGTATCTAGCCATAGAAGGTGTCATCGGAGTCGGAAAAACCACCCTCGCTCGTCTGCTCCAGCCAACGTTCGCTTGTGAGCTTCTTCTAGAAGTATTCGAAGAAAACCCGTTCCTCAGCGACTTCTATGGGGATAGGGAACGATTCGCCTTCCAAACACAAATCTTCTTCTTACTCAGCCGCTACCGTCAGCAGCGAGTATCTGTGCCGCAATCTCTCGAAAATGGGGACCTCATCTCGGATTACACCTTCGAGAAGGACGCACTCTTCGCGCGATTGAACCTGAATGGAGATGAGCTCGACACTTATTCTCTTGTACACGAGGCGTTAGCTGAGCGAATCGTTCGTCCTGACTTAACCGTTTTCCTCAAAGTCGATACCGACACAGCCATGCAGCGAATCGCCTTGCGAGATCGATCATATGAACGGAATATGGAGCGAGCTTACATCGATTCACTGAACCAGGCCTATGAAGCCTTTTTCAGCAAACAAACCACACAGAATGTCTTGACGATCGATACGAATAACTTAGATTATGTCTCCAGAAAAGAGCATCTTGAATCCGTTGTCAATCGCATCCGGGATGCACTAAGTATTCCCCCTTTCCAGCCCGAACTCCCTATGAGCGGAGAGCAACTGACATGAAGAACACACGCGCCCTGCTGATTGATCTTGCGAGGCGCGAGGCAGAGCGTCGAGGTGCGGATGACGATGTCATTTCCGGCTATATTGTGGGCAGCGTAGCTAGGGATGAAGAACCATTAGGCGGGGTGACGGATATTGACCTCGTCCTCATCCATGATGAGCCACCAAATATTTCACGGGAAATTGTCCGCCTCTCTGACCAAATACATCATGATATTGCTCATCATCACAAAGACCTCTATGCGAAACCACGCGAGCTCCGAGTTCACCCCTGGATGGGGCCATCGCTCTGTGAGCCATTATTCATCTACGATCCTCATCATTTTTTTGAATGGGCTCAAGCCGGTGCCAGAGGCCAATTTTATCGCCCAGATCATATGCTCACTCGCTCAACAGCATTCCTCCAGCAAGCTCGACAGGGCGCGACTTTGCTCCCCATGACAGGCAGGTGGGTACGCACATATGTCAATGCAGCCATGGATGCGATAAATGCGGTCGCATGCCTTTCAGGTTTTCCAGCCGCTGGCCGTCGAGTCATGGCTGAACTCGCCGTTTCGATCGCAAAACTCGAAAATCCACAACTGCTTGGAGGCTTTCTCGAAATGGTGGGTGCAGAACACTTTAACAATTGGGATGTCCCGGCATGGCTGAGCGCATGGGGAAAAGCTTTCGATGCTGCCACGGGCCTCTCTAGTGATCCTGAGCTTCACCCCAGCAGACGAATATATTTCCTTCAGGGATTTCAGACCCTCGTCGAAGACGGCCAAGCAAAATCAATTTTATGGACGCTGCTTTCCTCCTGGGAACGATCGATATATGCCTTAGATTCAGATGATGAATGGCGCGGTCTCATCGACCAGTGGGACAGTTTTCTAAGGAGCATTAACCTGTCTACTACTAATCGAAGACAGCGGGAAGAAAAACTCTCGGCCTATATCGACTCTGTGGAAAATATCGTAGAGACCTGGGGAGAAGAACATGGGGCTTGACGAAGAAATGCAAACCCAGAAGGAGTCCGCGATGAAGAGGTTTGTTGCTGTTGCCGGCAATATCGGGGTGGGGAAATCAACCCTGGTAGCGCTGCTCTCCGAACGACTCGGCTGGGTTCCATTTTATGAGCCTGTTGGAGAAAATCCTTACCTGGAAGATTTCTACAGTGATATGCCCGCATGGTCCTTCCATTCACAGATCTTCTTCCTGACAAGAAGGCTTCTCACACACAGGAAACTCCTGGATCATCCCTCGTCTGCAATCCAGGATCGCACCGTCTACGAAGACGCAGAAATCTTTGCCCACAACCTGTTTCTGCAAGGTCACATGTCCGAGCGGGATCATCAGACGTACCATGAGCTTTATTCTGTTTTAAGTAAATTTCTACCTCCACCGGATTTGGTGGTTTATCTCAGAGCCACTACTGAGACCCTATCTCAACGTATAGCCGCACGCGGTAGAGATTATGAGCAGCTAATAGAGCCAGATTATCTTCAACGACTCAACGATCTCTATGAATCGTGGATAGAAACCTTCAGATTGTGCCCGGTGCTAACTGTTCCGGCAGATGACCTTGACTATGTGGCGTACGACAGCCATCTCGATCTAATCGTATTAAAAATTTACGATAAGCTGGCGGGGAAAGAAGAGGTCGTCTTTAATGAAGAGGAAGTTGCCAGGGTCAACAACCGGTCAGATTCTTGATCGATTGCATGATGGGAAAACCCTATACCTTGCTGCAGGGATGCGGGGCAAGGCGGGGGGCTTTTTCTTTGGAAGATCCCCCGCAGCTTGCCGTGGGGTTCTTCGCTTTTCCATCGCGAATGATGGAGGTAATCTAATTACATAATATCTCGTATGAGGTGTCCTATTTCAACCTCGATGATCAGAATAGTCTATGGATAGAGAAAAGGTCCGCCTGAAAGATCAAGCGGACCTTATATTTGGTCATACCCAGCCTTGTTTTCGAATGAAGTTGGTCAAGACCGGGATCTCCGTATAGTTGCCCTTATATGAATCATAGGCTGGCCAGAATGTAACCAGCCATGCAAAGGGAGCGCAAAGGCTGCCAATCCCCAGGGTCACCGTTACTAACAACATGATGGCCGCCCAAAGGACAATATTAAAGCCTAGAGATTGTACTGCGTGGAATTTCAAGAACGGGATTGATTTCTTGTCATCCATGAACAGGACAATCAGCGCAACAATTGGAATTGGATAACCAATCGCGGCCCATAAACGATCTTCACTGCTAACTTCTGTGGGTTCTTCCATTGAATAGTCCTACATACAAAGATTATTGGATAAAACGCGGTATCACTCGATAAGCGACACCTTCTCCCGTCACGAGCCTGTTCTAAC
>CBDVCG010000215.1:0-4522 GCA_965372425.1 uncultured Anaerolineales bacterium | reverse complement strand
TCAGATGACACCATCGTTGCCCCCAAGGGACGATCTGGTGTGCATTGTTTTCCAAAAGCCGAGCAGTCGGTTGGTTTCTTCAACCCCTGGAGAATCTCTCCAGCGATGCACAATGGTGATTCCTCAGGTTGGATTTGGGCAACATCAAAACGAGTTTCCGCGTTGAACATCTCGAATTCTGGCTGCAAACACCAACCACTCCCTGGAATCACGCCGATGCCCCGCCATTTTCGATCACATTCCATGAATACATGTGAGATGACGGATTGGGCTGGTTTGTTCCCCTCGAAGGTAACCGCTCGCGAGTAGGCATTCTCAACATCGATACGTCCTGCTTCCAGCTCCTGCACACATTGAAGGATCCCTTGCACCAGGTCTAAGGGCTCAAATCCGGTAACGACGATGGGCACCTTATATTCCTCCGCGATGGGCGGATACTCCCAATATCCCATCACTGCACAGACATGACCAGCAGCCAGGAATCCCTGCACCCGGTTCTGGGGCGATGAGAGGATCGTATGCATAGCCGGCGGAACTCTAACATGGGAAACAAGGATGCTGAAATTTGAGATCCCCAGAGTGTGAGCCTGCACCACACTCATCGCATTCGCAGGCGCAGTCGTCTCAAAACCAATTGCAAAGAATACGATCTCCCGATCAGGATTTGTCTGCGCAATTTTTAAAGCATCCAACGGAGAATACACAACACGGACGTCTCCACCCTGTGCTTTGATCGAGAAGAGGTCATTCTTCGAACCCGGCACCCTGAGCATGTCCCCATAGGAGGTAAAGATAACGTTTGGATCAGACGCGATAGCGAGTGCTTTGTCGATCAGCTCAATTGGGGTGACGCATACTGGACAACCCGGGCCATGAACCAGTTCGATTTCTGAGGGCAAGAGCTGATCAATCCCATGACGCACGATTGCGTGAGTCTGTCCCCCACAAATTTCCATCAACACCCATGGCTGTGTGACCGTGTTATGAATTTGATCCAGAATCCCTCGAACCAACTCGGCATCACGGTATTCAGTAACGTATCTCACGAGGCTTCCACCTCGGGTCCTATCTCCTCTTCGATGTTGATGATCTCCCGCAGGAGTTCAAGGGTCTCATGTGCCTCTGCCTCGCTGAGCAAGCTGATAGCAAAGCCAACATGCACAATCACGTATTGCCCCACGTTCGCGTCGGGAACATACTCAAGGCAGGATTCGCGGACCACTCCGCCAAAGTCAATCTTTCCCATTTTCAATTCATTCGATTCGTATACTTCGATGATCTTACCCGGCACACCTAGACACATCTTGACTGACTCCTTCTTCGTTCTAATGGACTCCTATCGTGGCGAAAGCGCGAGTCGCCTTGCGGCTTATGTTTATATCTGCGCTTCGCTGGGAACCTCTTCAATCTGAACTCCATTCAAATTGTGCAGAGCGACAACCACCTGGCCAAATGCCAATCCGCCATCATTTGCTGGAACTTTTCGATGGAGCAGCACGTTGAAGCCTGCGCTTCGAAGCGCCTTGGTCGTTCTTGAGAGGAGAACCATATTTTGCCATACTCCACCGCTGAGAGCTACATCCGTCATCCCGCGCTCGCTATTAACTCGACGACAAATATCCAACACAGCCCCAACTAGACCATGGTGGAATTTAGCCGCCAAGATACCTTTGGATTTTCCTTCACGCAGGTCCTGGATCAATTCGTGGAATACGTTCACAGGATCAAGCTCATCTCCCCGGAAGTCGAAAATGTACGCCCCGCGTTCTTCCGTGTCGATGCAGGCTTCAAGTTCGATCGCAGCTTGCGCCTCGTAGTTAACGGTTCCACGAATTCCGATCAACGCTGCTACAGCGTCAAATAGACGCCCCATGCTGGATGTGCGTGGAGCGTTCAAACCCGTTTCGAGCTGCCTTAAGATGACCTTTCGCTCCTCTTCAGCCGTCGCAATGACCGGGGGCAGATCAGCATCCCATTCAATCCCCACCGTATGCAGCCATGCCAGAGCGAGTCGGTTGGGGTTCCTCACTGCCTTATCCCCCCCCGGCATGGGAACTTCTCTGAGGTGGCCGAACCGCGTAAAAGTCCCGTAATCCGCGAGCAGAATCTCTCCTCCCCAGATGGTGCCGTCCAGACCATATCCTGTGCCATCGAATGAGAGCCCAATAACCGGTCCTTGGACCTCGTTTTCCGCCATACAAGCTGCAATGTGCGCATGATGATGTTGCACGCCCATGCACCTTATCCCCTCATCCTTGGCTCGCTCCAGCGCGTAGTGCGTACCCATGTAATCAGGATGATCATCGTGGACTATAATTTCCGGCTGGATCATATAGAGACGTTCAAAATGGGCAATACCCTGCTCGAACGAGCGCAGCGTCTCGTAATTTTCCATGTCGCCAATATGCTGACTGAGGAATGCATATGTGTCTTTCGCCAGGCAAAACGTGTTTTTCAACTCCCCGCCTACGGCCAATATTGGCGGCGCCTCATATTGAAGACGCATCGGATAAGGAGCATAGCCACGCGAGCGTCTGATCGGATAAGGTCCTTCCTCGAATACACGCACGATGGAGTCATCACATCGGGTTTGAATTTCACGGTTATGCAGTAAAAATCCATCAGCCAGATTATCCAATCGGCTTCTTGCCTCATTATTGTCCATGGCGATCGGCTCTTCACTCAAATTTCCGCTGGTCATCACAAGTGCAATGGGATAGCCCTTCTCCGGTTCGAGAAGAAGTTCATGGAGTGGTGTGTAGGGCAGCATGAGACCCAGTGTGCTCTGGTGCGGGGCGACTTCTGCCGCGATGGACGAATCGCCCTTACGGGTTACGATTACGATCGGTCGCTCTGATGAAATGAGCAAACCCTCACTCACTGGATCGACGAGCGCATTCTCGTGGACAGCCCCCATGTTGTAAAGCATGACAGCAAATGCCTTATCCACCCGCAGCTTCCTGCGCCGGAGTTCAGACACGGCTTTCGGATTGGTGGCATCACAGGCAAGATGAAAACCGCCCAACCCTTTAATCGCGAGGATTTTTCCATCCTTTAGCATGCGACGAGCGGAGTTCAACGCCTCTCCCCTCTTCGCCACAGTCTCGCCATTGATCTCCAGCCAAATCTCGGGACCGCACGCTGGACATGCCACGGGTTGAGCATGATAGCGGCGGTCAAGTGGATCTCGATATTCAACCAGGCACGCATCACACATGTCGAACCCGGCCATCGTCGTATTAGGTCGTTCGTACTGAATGTCCGAAATGATTGTGAATCGAGGGCCACAGTTTGTACAATTGATGAAGGGGTACCGGTATCGTCGATCCGCTGGATCATGAAGCTCTTTACGGCAATCCTCACAGAGGCTCACATCTGGAGATATAGGTTGGAATGCACCCGGGATATGTTCTGATGGAATAATCTCGAAGGATGAAAAACCCTTGGTAGATTGCCATTCAACCTGGATATCATCGATTTTTGCGAGGGGTGGTGTCTCCTCTTCAAGCGAGTTTACAAACTCTTTGAGTGCTTCATGGGACCCATCAACCTCGATATCGACTCCGGCAGATGTATTACGCACCCAACCCACTAAAGAATATCTCAATGCGATCTGGTAGACGAATGGTCTGAATCCAACACCCTGAACGACGCCGCGAATGTGGATACGCGCTCCCTCTGTATCGGACATGGTCATTCGCCCCGATGTCCGCTCACTTCGTCTTCCACCCAGTTGATCCAGAGATCCATACCATCCCCGGTTTTACATGACAATGGAAAAGCAACCAGATCTGGGCTCAGCACCTGGACACCTTGTTTGAAGTATGTCATGTCGAATTCTACAAACGGAAGAAGATCTGTCTTATTGATGACCAGAGCATCCACACCTCGATACATGCCTGGATATTTATAGGGCTTGTCGTCCCCTTCGGGGATCGATGCAATGAGAACACTGCGATGTGTCCCTAATTTAAATTCAGCCGGACAGATCAAATTCCCGACATTCTCAACGATGAGCAAATCGATTTCGTCCAGGTTAAGTTGAGTCAGCGCTTCTTTCATCATCACCGCATCGAGGTGGCACTGGCCTCCTGTGTTGATCTGGATCGCAACTGCACCCGCAGCTACCGCTCTATCCGCATCAATGCTCGTGGCGATGTCACCGTCAATCACCGCAATCCGGATGCGAGATGAAAGCGCACCGAGCGTATTTTCAATAAGTGATGTTTTTCCCGCTCCCGGAGAAGCCATCAAATTTAATCCCAAAATCCCCGCAGCATTCAGCAAGTTCAGATTCTCTAGTGCGAGACGCTCGTTCTCGCTCATGATTTTTTCCACAACTTCGATGCGATCCTTCATCCCTACGCTCCAGAGTCCGTGGCAGGTTCATCCTCGGGTGACTCAACTTCGATTGCCTCCACCCTGAATTCCTCGCCGGCGATGACTCTTACCTGTAAACTGCTGCAATCTGGGCAGGCCAATTCCCCCTCTTCGGGATGATACCGCAAATCACAATCGAGAC
>CBDVCG010000214.1:0-4552 GCA_965372425.1 uncultured Anaerolineales bacterium | reverse complement strand
TATTTTGTTTATTAAATCTCCTGTAGCGAAGCTGAAAACTCTCGCTCATCTCAACTGTACCTGAATTCAAGATTTCTATGAAGTTTTCTTGTCAACTGGTAGGTCCAGATTGAAAACAATTTCTGGCTCCTGACCCTTATCCTTGGTTTTCTCAGTCGGTTATTAGAAGGCTAAGAGACGCGTGAGGAGCGATGGGAGGCAGATTAGTGGAGAAATCCTCGTGGAGTTGGATTTCTCCACCAATCAACAAGCCCGACACCTTCAGCTTATGTGCTCTTAATTATCGGAGCTACTTACCACCGACTATTGACACGCAATTGTAGAATTGTTATATTATATATCTACACATATGGTTTATGTTTCTTGTTTGCTTATACTATTTGTGTAACTAATTAATATACATACATCTTATGTGTAACTTTTCTCGCTGGGATGGCAGGATTTTGCACCCGAGGGTTAATGTGATTACACCAACGAAGAGAGTGTGAGTAATGGGATGGATTCCAGGGTGGGCAGCGAAGTCATATGCAAAGCTGTACGTAAGGTTTGAGGATCAGTCGTTTGATTTTGCATCTGGGATCCGTGTTCTTGGGATTGCGAAGCAAGAGTTCAGCAGGCTTATCCAGGAGTTACAATTGGAGGGATTTCTCTACAAAAGTCGCAAGGCGATTGACAGAAGAAAGCGGATTTACTACCTGGTTAATCCCGAGCACGCCGTTTATGCTTTGGCGCTTGTCCCCAACAAGGGCGCCAGTGTGGACGAGAAACTCCGAGCTACTAAAGGGCATTTCAAATATCTGATTATTGGAGGATCTGCTGCTTCCAGGTATCACCAATATGTTCATTCCTCAAAGACAGAAATCCGGGTGTTTCGCAAGGATTTGGGTTTCTGGATAGCTTATCTTACCAGCACGGGCGTTCACATCTCAATCGACAGCCTTGCCTCTGAAAAGGGGGATGTGGTAGTCGAAATCGCCACAGATCTTACCAACGCTGCCGTAGATAAAGCCTTTGATCACAATGGGCTTGACCTTGAATCTCGGGAAGACCTTATTGGATCTCTACTTCGACGACAGACGGATGATAATATCCTCGACGCGTTGGCTCTCATGATTAGATGTCGGGACGAATTGGACTGGGACAAGTTGGCGAAGAGTGATGTACGTCAGGAGATTGGATTCCTTATGGATGCGAGCAATACTGCTACTGGCAGTAAAGTTTTCCCCGACCCCTTTCTATCCCTGTTTCGGGAAGGATACTCGCTTCAGAAACGATTTGGCCAGGGAACTCAATACCCTGGTAATAGCCAAGACATGATATTACTTGCAGCGCGGTGGGGCTTGGAACTAGCTCTTCATGGAAGAATCATCGAGAAGGTTATCGATGATCTGCTTCCATGAACTCCGAGAAGCGAAAGGGCGAAGTGACACATACACCTGGAATTTCATGCATCATTCAAAAGGCGCGGGATTGGGGTGTGTTACTCCGGATCATGGTAATTGGCGGCCAAGCCGTTTTGGGGTATTGCGGCAGAGTTCGAACCACCAAGGATACTGATATTGTGAGCCCTGATGAAGAAAGAGGTCATCTCATTCAGCTGCTAAAAGAATGCGGATTCGATGTAGAGGAATCCACATTTGGATTGCGTGCTAGACGTCAGAGCAACGGTTATCCGGATATTATCCACATCAGTTTGGGGGATATTGCAGACGAATCACGAGGTGCGAGAAATATACTTCACTATCCTGTACCCGAGAGTACGTATAAGAATGCTATCGAGCTCCCGCTTCACGGATTGGCTCCGAATAAGACCTCGCCAGCTCCAATGGCTCCTGTCATGCCATTGGAAGATTTGTTAATCACGAAGATCCTTCCAGTTGGCAGAACCACCGACATGGAAGACGCCGTGCTGCTTATCGCAACTGTCTCCGATCAATTCTCGCTGGACGATTTGGCGGTAAAGATACGGGCCTTTGAAGAGCTAAGGCTTGCAATCCTGGAGCGTCTAGAAGATTTGGCTAGATACATTCTAGAGCAGAAGTTGGGCAGAGTCTGGCTGGGTCGTGCGTGGACGCCGGCAGAAAGGGATAGAGTCCTTCGATTTATTCGGAATCTTGATTCCAAGATTCAGTAGCTCTGCCCTATAAACATGCCGTGCCAATCAGTCATCAGCCATAAGAAGTCTCCGTACGATTGTCTTGAAGACTAAAAACTATAATAAGCCTTATGGGTAAATTCCATTCCACAAAATGAAGATTTCCGAGGTGACTATGACCCAACAATATGAAATGTTTCCTGACTTAATAAACTTATTCTCCGAGATCCCTGATGAAAGCATTGTCAGCCGGACTTTTTATGAAGATGAGCGACAGAAATACATCCTTTTCGGGTTTGCCCCAGGGCAGGAGCTTTCAGAACATACGGCATCTCAACCTGCCGTCCTTCACTTCCTTCAGGGTAATGCCACGCTCCTCCTGGGAACGGACGAACATAAGGCAAATTCTGGCACCTGGGTCCACATAGACGCAAATCTTTCACACAGTGTCATTGCCGAGACCGAAGTCTTGATGTTGCTGATTCTCTACAAAGCTTAAGACCGACCGAGGAGCCTCATCCCCCACAGGCCGGTTCACAAATGATGGTCGGATCAAGCCACCGCCCACCAATCCAACCCCTCACGCAACCCAATGCTGGAAAGGTATTCCCGGATGGCCCCCCGGGCGCCTCGAGATCCCACCGCGGCCAATACATAGGTCGGCTCCTCGTCGCGCACGAAGCTCATCAGTTGATCCCTGGCGACGATCGGACAACCACGCATGGTTCGTCCGATTTTCTTCGGATCGATATCGATGAAGGCTTTCAGCCGAACGCCGTTCCGCTCGATATGTTTGGATATCCGTCTTCCCATCTGTCCCGCTCCCCAAATGACGACGCCAGCGGAATTTTTCAGCGGTCCGACCGCCAGGTAGTAGGACTTCGCACGGAGAAAATTCTCAACTGAATAACGCGAATCGGTCCTGGTTAAGCGGTCGGCGTATTCACGCCAGTAGAGCAATATTTCAGGCACTTTCGCAAATTGCGCCCCGGCAGTATGCATACGCAACCAGAGATCATAATCTTCCGCCCAACCGCGTTCTTCATAGCCACCCACCTTGTTAAACCAGCTTTTCCTCACCATGACAGATGGGTGCGGGAGGGGGCTCTCGATGAAGATTTCCCGCGCAATCGCATCCGGGTCCACAAGTCGGTTGAGCCAATCGATATAAATCTTGTACCCCTCACGGAGCGTTTCCGCTGGAAATCCCTCCACCAGCGAACCTACCGCAGCGATTTCGGATCTGTGTTCGAGCAGTTCCACTTGTCTTAAAAGACGATCAGGGTGAGCCACATCGTCCGCATCCATGCGTGCGATGAGCGGCGCTCTGCAGAGATCCAGCCCATGATTAAGCGCCGGAATGATGCCCGCATGGGGAATACGAGCTATGCGAAGTCGTGATTCTTTCCGTGCCCACATTTCGAGCCGATCGCGGGTTTGGTCCGTCGACCCATCATCCACGGTGACGATCTCGAAGTCCGGATAGGTTTGCTCAAGCAGGGACTGCATGGTCTCGTCCAGAGTTTGAGCCGCGTTGAAACACGGCATCAACACTGACACTGTCGGGACTCGTGTGCTATTATCTGGCATAGTTTGTACTCATCGTGAGAGGTGCTGGATGGACCTTCAAATTTTTACTTTGGAAAGTATTTACGCCTGGCTGATCGACATTCTCCCACGGCTTGGGATAGCGCTGTTGATTTTCTTTATTGGCTACCTTTTATCCCGATGGGCCACAAAGGCTTTAAAGAAAGCCCTCGAACTGCGCAAGGTCGATACCGAGCTTATTGTACTCTTTGCCCTGATGACACGCTGGGGGATCCTCATCCTGGCGGTTTATCTGGCAGCTGAAAGTATTGCACCTGGAACGCTGACGGGGTTTGTGGCCGCGCTGGGGATCGCGGGATTTGCACTTGGCTTCGCCCTTCAAGATGTGGCCAAGAATTTCATCGCCGGGATCCTGCTCCTGCTGCAACAACCGTTCAACATCGGCGAAGTGATCGAAGTTGCGGATTATAGAGGAATGGTCCTTAACATCTCCTTACGAACCACCGAGATACGCACACTCGATGGGCGATTTGTCAGCATCCCAAACGGAGATGTATTCGTTAATCCACTCATCAATTACAGCCGGGCTCCTCGACGGCGCGTGGAGATCACGGTCGGGGTTGGGTATGACTCCGACCTAGATCAAGTCACAAAACTTGCGTTGGATCTTGTGCGTGATATCCCGGGCGTGCTCGAAGACCCTGCACCATCGGTTGTTTTTACGGGGCTTGGCGACTCGGCGATCGAGTTCAGTCTATACTACTGGGTAGACACGGAGACGGGCGATCTTGGTGAAGCCAAGACAATGGGCATCAAGCGCATTGTGGGGTCATTCGAAGGTGCAGGGATCGAGATGCCGTATCCGACGCAGACGATCTTGCTGAACAAGGACTAGGGAAAACGGGCAAC
>CBDVCG010000213.1:0-4565 GCA_965372425.1 uncultured Anaerolineales bacterium | reverse complement strand
CGCCCAGGCGTCCCAGAATATACTCCCCTAGCCCCTCTCTTTCCAAAAGCAGAGGCACTTCATAGAGGATCTTCGTCGTGCTCAAAGGTATTACGGCTTTGGCCTCCACGTCACAGAAAAGCGCGATTTTCTCTCGCAGGTCCTCACCCACCGCATAATCTGAACGCGCGATGATGACGTCTGGCTGGATACCGATCGACCGCAGCTCTCGTACGGAATGCTGAGTCGGCTTGGTTTTAAGCTCCCCGGTCGCGCCGATATGAGGCAGCCAGGTCACATGGATAAATTGAGTGTCCTGGCGCCCAAAATCCGCTCTCATTTGTCGAATTGCTTCAAGAAAAGGCAGCGATTCGATGTCACCGACCGTTCCTCCAATCTCTACAATCACGATTTCCGCATTCGTAGCCCCTGGGACAAGACCTATGCGGCGCTTGATTTCATTTGTGACATGAGGGATCACCTGGATCGTTCCGCCGAGAAAATCTCCTCGTCGTTCTCGTGTAATGACTTCCGAGTAGATTTGACCGGTGGTGACATTACATACGGAGTTGAGGCTTGTATCGATGAACCTTTCGTAATGACCCAGATCGAGATCAGTCTCAGCCCCATCATCCAGGACATATACCTCGCCGTGTTGGTAAGGGCTCATCGTCCCCGGATCCACGTTGATATACGGATCCAATTTCTGGATGGAAACGCGAAAACCACGCTCCTTGAGCAGCTTCCCCAACGCAGCCGCAGTCACACCTTTACCTACGGAGCTGACCACCCCACCGGTGAGAAAAATATACTTCTTCATGCCCCTCCTCCTGCTAACAAAACACCTGTAAAAGAGCGATGGGGAGGGTGTTTTACCCTCCCCATCGTGGATGGTCGTAGTGGTTGAAATCTGTCTGAATTATCTTTTGCTACCCTGTCCACTTGGCGAGATCCTCCGCCGCACGCCTCATTTCAAGGAAAATGAGTCCTAACTTCCCCTGACGTCGCGCCAAAACGGTAAGCACAGCTTCATCCCCCACAGACGTAAGCAGAACATACCCTCCGTCTCCATGGATATAGACCTCATCCAGAGAGCCGCGACCCAGCTCACCCGCGATTCGTTCGCCCAAGCTGAGCATCGCCGCGGACATCGCAGCCACCCGATCTTCTTCAACACTCGATGGGAGCGCTGCTGCTATGATCAAGCCATCCACACTCACGACAGCGGATGCTTCAACGTCTGGCGTGTTCGCATGAAGGTCCCCCAAACGATCCACCATGTCTTGATACGCGGCTTGATCCATCATAACTTCAACCTTCCTTCGAAACAACCCGAACAGTCTACCATAGGCATTTTATGCGAGCAAGCGGTCCTCAAATCACTCGACCCCAGGGACCAGCCCTGGAAGTAGGTGCACGGTGATTTGGCCTGCATCAAGATCAATTTCGAGGATGACGGACTTAATCGCAGGCAGGAGAAGCTCACGACCTTCATCATCCTGAACGATGTAGACATCGTTCGCGCCAGTTTCCCGGATCTCTGTAACCACTCCCAAACGTTCACCCGCGACTGTAAGGACTTCCAGACCTATGATTTGCCTGTAGAAATATTCGCCCTCTCCCAACGGTTCGGTGTCTTGAAAGCGAAGCTTCACCTCAAAATCACGATACGCCTCCGCCTCGGAGCGATCGACGGAGGCCTCATGGGTGAGCAAATACTTATTCTTATGCTTGCGAATCGAGACAATTTTTAGAGGGATGTTATCCGGACCGAGGTGAATCTCCGATCCTGCCCGAAGGCCATGGATATAGTCTGAGAACCCTTCGACCATGAGTGCGCCGCGGATGCCGTGTGGACGTAAAACACGCCCGACAACGAGAAATTCTGGTGATTGCCGGGCGTGATTTGCTTCTGAATGCGCTGAGTTCTGCGGCATTATGCCTTAGTTGATCTCCAGAGTCGATCGAACCCCTCTCCTGGCTGCGGCAACTCGTAAAAGCGTTCGCATGGCGTTTGCCACCCGGCCGTTGCGACCGATCACTCTGCCCATGTCCTCTTCAGCCACGGATAATTCTATGTGTACATCTTTCCCATGGGTAGATTCGGTCACCCATACTTCAGTAGGATCATCCACGAGAGATTTAGCGATATATTCTATCAAGGATTTCATCACACTCTACCTGTTTGTGTTGGGTGAAACCTACGGACATGATGACTCAAGCGCGTTACTTCTTGGCGTCCTCGTCCGGCTCAGCTTCAGCGTCCTCTTCTTGTACCTCATCAGCAGCATCGTCACTGGCAGCAGCTTCAGCGTCCTCGCCTTGCTCAGTTTCCTCAGGTTCTGTTCCTGCTTCTTCCGATTCGGCTGGCGCTTCATCGGCTTTTTCACCCTCGTCTTCTTCCGAAGGTTCAGCCTCCGCTTCTTCTTCAGAAGAGGGTTCCTCTTGAGCTTCGTCGTCCGCATCCGCATCGGACGGTTCTTCAGCTGCATCGTCGGGTTCAGCTTTGGCAGGAGGTTCTTTCTCCTTGGCCTCTTCCGCCGGTTCCTCACCTTCGGTCTTCTTCTTGGACTTCTTCTTGCTCTTACCTGTGAGATCGTCACGCCGTGTGCGTGGATCTACCTCAATCTTTCCCGCTTCTGCCTCAGCGAGCAGGGTTTCGAGCGACTCACCCCCCTTGTAACGTTCCCATCGTTCCCATGTCCCTCCCGAGCGGAGTGCACTGAGAACAGCATCACTCGGCTGAGCACCATGACTCATCCAATGGAAAAGCCGCTCTTCGTCCACAACAACAGTCGAAGGCTCGGTGCGCGGGTTGTAGTGGCCCAGGATTTCCAGGAATTTCCCGTCCCTTGGGCTTTCCTTGTCGGCGGCAACAATGCGGTAGCTCGGTTGATTCCGAGAACCGACACGCCGAAGTCTAATTCTTACCATGTTCCCTTCCCTCTATAGTTTTTTTCGATTATTTGTCAGTTTCTTCGATGTGAGAGGGAATTGCCCCGGACGGGAGGCAAAGGATCAGATCGAAGGATCACCGACATGTTAGGTTCAAAGCGGCCATTTTCCCATAGTTGGAAGGCCGCGTTTGCCAATCTTTTTCATAAGCTTGCGCGTCTGTTTGTACTGGCGCAGAAGCTGATTCACCTCTGGAACACTCGTTCCCGAGCCAAGCGCAATTCTGCGCTTCCGGCTCGCATTTAATATTTTGGGACTTTGACGTTCTTTCACGGTCATAGATTGAAGTATCGCTTGCGTACGTTTAATTTGACGCTCCGCCGCAACTCCATCTACTTTGGTACCGCCCAATCCTACCATGGAGTTGGGCATCATATCCAGCAGTTTGGAGATTGGTCCCATGTTGCGCATCATGGATATCTGTTGGTTGAAATCTTCCAGCGTGAAATCACCCTCAAGTATCTTCGCGGCTTGCTGCTCAGCATCCTCCACATCCATGGATGCAGCTTGCTCAATCAAGCCCTTTAGATCACCCATCCCGAGTATTCGAGATGCCAGTCTCTCGGCCTCGAATACTTCAAATGCATCACGGCTTTCGCCCACACCCAGAAATTTTATTGGAATGCCCGTGACCGCTCGGATGGAGATCGCGGCTCCACCACGTGCGTCGCCATCCATTTTGGTCAGAATCAACCCCGTGAGCTCCAGATTATCGTGAAACCCTTGAGCGATATTTATGGCCTCCTGCCCCGTCATGGAATCGGCTACGAGCAGGACCTCAACGGGCTCAACACGGTTCTGGATTGAGCCAATCTCACGCATGAGTTCATCATCCAGTTGTGAGCGCCCAGCCGTATCGATGATCACAACCGAGCCGCCATCATTCCTCGCTCGCTCAACTCCGGCGGCGCATAAATCGGCAGGATTGACACCGGCTTCATTGAAAACGGGTACTCCAATTTCATCACCCAGGGTTTGAAGCTGCTCCACGGCTGCAGGACGATAAGGATCCGCAGCAACCAGCCAAACACGTTCCCCCTGCGCCCTAAGCATCCGTGCGAGTTTCGCTGCTGTCGTGGTCTTTCCAGACCCCTGCAACCCGACGAGAAGGATAACGCGGGGCTTCGGTCCATGTAGCGATAACCTGGCGGTCTCACCAAGAGCTTGTGTAAGCTCATCATAGATGATGCGGATAACCTGCTGGGCGGGATTTATTGCACGCGAAACCTCTTCCCCAAGTGCGCGTACTCGCACAGAATCCAGCAAATCTTTAACAACCTGGTAATGTACATCCGCCTCCAATAGAGCGAGCCGGATTTCTCGCAAAGCAACGTCAACATCTTCAGGACGAAGTTTTCCCCTGCGTCCAAGTCCCTGAAAAACGGTTTGAAGCTGTGACGTTAGTGATTCAAACACAAGCCCTCTAACAATAAAGCCGCCGATCGGGCTGCATCCAGGCAGCAACCGGCCGGCGGGCGCTCCGCGGTTATCCGATAAGCACCGGCATTGTAGTCCGGTTAGGACGGCAGGTCAAGGGATGGAGCTATTCGACCTCTTCCAGAAGCTCCAGACCGATCCTTTGAGCGGTTGTGGAGCTTTCTCCTTCCACGATGACCACGATGACGGGCATT
>CBDVCG010000212.1:0-4586 GCA_965372425.1 uncultured Anaerolineales bacterium | reverse complement strand
CACCCTTCTACTTTTTATGAATTGGCATACGGCGAATTTGAATCACTCATCCGCATCCATTCTGAGGACAACACCAAATCCCTGACCCATGTCGATCAGGAGCGTCTTACTCGCCGGGCGAAGACGCTGCATCCTGTGCTGGAAAAGCAATTCACCCGGGGAGAGAACGATGACTTCCGTTGGTTAACGACGTTGTATCCGACGAACGCGTACGCGCAGGACGCCGATATGAGTCTGTCCAAATTTGAGGATTATGTATTCCAAGCCTGTCATGTGGATGATCCGGACGACGATCCAATGGAGTATTGGAGGCAGGTCGAGAAGGAGCAAGACCGGATCGTGGAGGCTTTGAATGGGCACGATAGGATCCGAGTCCGCAGCCCCCATTGTGACCTCACCCTCTCGATCAAGGGTAGATCTTTCTTGAACGCGAGCGGAAAAAACAATATGCCCGACGGAGAGATTTTCACCGGACCGGTAGAGGACTCCGTATCCGGCAGAGTGTTTTTCTCGTATTCATCGGTGAGTGATGGCGTGGAGGTTGAAGGGGTAGAGTTGACCTTTGAAGAGGGGAAGGTGGTAAAAGCGACGGCAGCTAAAAATGAAGCCTACCTGAATCAGAAACTTGACACCGACGATGGCTCGCGATTTCTGGGTGAATTTGCCATTGGTTTAAATTACGATGTAACTCAACACACGAAAAATATTTTATTCGATGAGAAAATTGGCGGATCGATCCATATGGCGCTTGGAGCGGGCTATCCTGGGACCGGAAGCATCAATGAAAGCGCCATCCATTGGGACTTCGTCACCGATATGCGTGATGATGCCGAGATTGAAGTCGACGGCGAAATCGTCTACGAAAATGGCGAGTTCACCATCTAGATAATTTTCATTGGGGAGCTTGTACGAGGATGGATATGAAAATTCATAGGGTCGCACTTTTATTGATGCTGTTGACGCTCGCAGCGTGTAGGCCCGATCAGGAAGCCGAAGTGGAACTTCCAAGCCCTACGGTAAGATCGAGACCTACGTCCACACCTCCACCCACCGCAACCACATATGTTACGCCAACTGCTGAAGGTTCAGATGATTTCGCCAGAGAAGGGGGTTCGCTGCCATCCGAGCAGAACAACCTTTTTTCTACATCGGGTTCTTGTTCTATTTGTCATACGAATCTAACGGATGAAACCGGCGAAGATGTCTCCATAGATACGACCTGGCGCGCTTCGATGATGGCGAACTCTGCCCGCGATCCCTATTGGCTCGCGACCGTGCGAGAAGAGGTGGAATCGCACCCTGAATTAGCAGAAACCATCGAGGAACAGTGCAGCAGATGCCATATGCCCATGGCGCATCTCACATCGACAACCAAAGACGATCCAGTATCTATGTTCGGTGAGGGAGGTTTTCTCAACCCTGAGCACAATCTGCATACTTTTGCGATGGATGGGGTGTCATGCACGGTTTGCCATCAAATCCGGGACGATAACTTGGGTCGGGCGAGCAGCTACAGTGGCGGGTTTTACATCGACACCGAATTACGGGCACCCGATCGCTTAATCTTTGGCCCTTATACGATTGATGACCGACAGGCAGATATCATGCAAGGAGCCTCTGGTTATAGGCCGGAGCAGGGTCTCCACCTCTCGAAGTCAGAACTCTGTGCGACCTGTCATACGCTTTACACACCTTACGTAGATGCGGCGGGTAATGTAGTTGGGGAGTTCCCGGAGCAGGTCCCCTATTTCGAGTGGTTTTACAGCGATTATCGTAGAACACGAACCTGCCAGGACTGCCACATGCCCGATGCAGGTGGTGGCGTGAAGATTTCGATCACCAGCGAAGCGCTTCGCAGCCCATTCGCCGTCCATGGATCTGTGGGTGGCAACGCGTACATGCTCGAATTGATGGACAAATTTGGAGATGAGCTCGGTTTGACAGCCTCGAGTGAGGATTTTGAAGGATCCATCTCAAGAACGCTCGATCTGTTGCAGAACGACACTGCGGAAATCACACTGGAAGAAGTGCGCCAATCCGGACCTCGAATCTTCGCAAACGTCGTCATTGAAAATCTCGCTGGTCATAAATTTCCGACGGCTTATCCTTCCCGCCGGGCCTGGCTGCGGTTCGTGGTTCGAGATGCGAACGATCAAATCGTATTCGAATCGGGCGGTTTCAACTCCGACGGCTCGATTATGGGAAATGCGAACGATGAAGACCCAACGATGCTGGAGCAGCATTACGAGGCCATCGTCCAGCCAGAACAGGTGCAAATCTATGAGGCCATCCTGCAGGATACAGAGAACGACGTCACCACAGACTTATTGAAAGCTGCCAGCTACCGTAAAGACAATCGGCTTCTGCCTTCTGGCTTTGAGAAAGGCGCGCCTTACGAAGACATCGCTGTGCGGGGTGATGCCCGAGCCGACGAAGATTTTCTTGGTGGGACTGACACGGTCCAATATGTTGTCGATGTTGGAAGTTCGCAGGGTCCATTTACAGTCACGGTCGAACTTCTCTATCAATCCGTTGGATATCGTTGGGTTGAAAATTTTCGAGGCTCTGATGCAGAAGAGGTAGAGCAATTCTTGGGATATTACGATCAGGTTCCTAACGAGCCTGTGATCGTCTCAAGTGTCGAGATGGAAGTCGGAGGATAAATCCGAGTGTTAGATTAATCAAAAAGGACCCCACTAATAGGGGTCCTTTTTTTTTCCTTTGCCAATGTGTGTGCAATTTGAAGGCAACGTCGACTAGGACCATGGAGACAGTGGCGTCTCGCTGATTTCTAGGCAGCCTCCCCATGCTATAGTCCAACCTACGATGAAGATTAAAGTAAGTAGACAGGCGATGAAGAAGAAGCTGACGATAGGCTCAGAACGAATTTTCGTTCTACCCCATCCTATGACGAGGCCTACCACGGTAACGCAGAAGAGAGCGCCTAAGGGGCAGGTTCCACACTTCAATAAATATCAAGAACAATGTAAGCCCATGTAGTACTGCTGCGAGGACGACAACAACTCCGGGTTTCCAAGAGGCTGCTGACGGGTTTTTCCATTGTACGTAGAGAAGGAATAGAGCCATGCCCACGATACCGACATGCCAGATGTAATGGCTGAGCACCTCATCAATAACATATGTGAGCCTATACGCGTCCGTCAAAATGAAATCAGATAGGTGATGCCCGATAGCGTTTGCCCCCAGATGCATGCCCTGTCCTTCAACCCAGATGGCAGATATGACAACAAATGTGACGTTCACCGCAATAGGATTCTTCTCGTCGCGAACTGCTCTGAAGATGAGGTAATAAAGGGGCATGAGGATGACGGGCGAAAGAAGGTCGAGCACGTCCCCCATGGTCATCAGAGGGTATGGCGCGAATTCGCCCCCCAGTAGAGCCGGGCCAATGAAGAAGAGCGTAAATGCTATCGCAAATATGAGTATCAAGCCGTTGATGTTCTTCATTACGAGCCTCCTTTACGGCGCGCGGCATGAGCATGAGTTTCTTTTCTAATCGGTTGCTTGAGCTGAGGTGTAGTCTGCAGTGAGGGTGGACGCTAATCGAGGTTGGGTGAAAGTAGATTGCCAGCTGGGATCGTGCGCTGCACGTTCGGACTTGAGTGCCAGGACTATCAATGACAACCCAATACAGATTGCACATTATTTCACACAATCCCGATCCATTGGAAGGAGGACAGAACATATTTGCAAACTTAATGGATGAAACAGTTTTTTTGTTTCCCCGTTCTGCTTCCTTTTCATAAGATCGCTTCCTTCTGCCCATCAAACCTCCAGGATAAATTCGGCCACCTGTTAATACAGGCGCAGCAAGTGCGTATTCAGCGATGACATTCCAGCAAGGGAGCTAAAATGGACTGAATACGTGGGATTTGCGTGACGTTTTCCACTACTTCAACAGTGCCAAGAACCATATGCTTTGGATAATATCGAGGGATGATGCACGAACTGCCGATCACGGAGAGTATCTTGAAGATTGCCCTGCGGCATGCGGAATCTGCCGGAGCAGCGAAGATCACGGATATTCATCTGGTTATTGGAAAGCTAGCTTCCATTGTGGATGAATCGGTCCAATTTTATTGGGACATCGTCAGTGAGGATACGATCGCCGAGGGAGCGAGCTTGCACTTCCGGACCATCCCGGCACAAATCTTATGTCTCGATTGTGATTTGCGGTATCATCCCGAAGAGGGGGAGTTGGAATGCCCGGAATGCAGTAGTTTACATGTAAGAGTCGTTGCCGGTGAGGAATTCAGGGTGGAGGCTATCGAAGTTGAGTCACCCGAGGATGGACCCTCCACGGACTCTGGAGCGCAGGGATGAAGGATCGCATCGAAGTTGTAGAAAAAATCATGAGCGAGAACGAGCGTCTCGCATCAGAGAATCTGAACTTGTTGAATGCTGCGGGAATTCTAGGATTAAATTTGATGGCGTCTCCGGGGGCGGGGAAGACCTCACTTATTGAAAGTACACTCGGTGCGCTTTCATCTCGTTTCCGGATCGCGGTGAGCGACGGTGACATTGCCACGAGTATTGATGCGGATAGAGCGGTAGCTGCGGGTGCA
>CBDVCG010000211.1:0-4605 GCA_965372425.1 uncultured Anaerolineales bacterium | reverse complement strand
CCCCCGGGGGGTTCGACATGACACATGTATGAGATCTTGAATGCGGGTGGTTTGCGCGACGTTCGGAACAGACTCTGCACGACAATCTCAAGAATCTCCATCCCTGCGTGCCTGATCCCGTCTCGCCTAATCCCTTGTTCTCACAAATCCTGGGGCGATCACGCAACGCACGGTAGTGCGGCCCTTTTGGGACAGCCCCGTTGTTCCAAATGGATTTATTTATCTTCGTTTTCGGAATCAGAATCATCTTCAAAGAAATCGCGATAGACTTCCAGACGCTCATCCTCGGCCTGTTCCTGCCGCAGGAAGAACTGACTCCATGTGTTTTCGCCGGGATTCCTTTGAATTCGGATTAGCTCATCAAGGAGACCGGTGGCTTTCAAGACAAGGTATAAAAGCACCAACAAAATTAAGATGACAGCAAGCATACTTCATCCCTCTGATACTTAGTTTGTTTACAGCTCAGCTATTGAGCTACAGCTTCTATCTCAACCTCATCAAGTGTGCTGACAATCCGCGAAGGTTGGTAGGGGAAACTCGAAACTTGATCAGCTCGAGTCACACCCGTAAGCACCAACATCGTCTCAAGACCGCTCTCAATGCCTGCGATCACATCCGTGTCCATTCGGTCCCCAATCATGACGGTGTCTTCCGAATGCACGCCGAGGTGATACAGCGCTGCTCTCATCATAAAAGGATTTGGTTTCCCGATACACAGTGGCGCGGTCCCTGTGGCTTTTTCGATCAAGGCTGCTAGGGCGCCAGTCGCCGGAACAATTCCGGATTCCGATGGCCCACAAGGATCAGGATTCGTGGCGATAAATCTTGCTCCGGCATCAACCAACTGTACCGCTTCAGTTATTGTGACCATGTTGTAACTTAAAGTTTCACCGAGGACGACGTAATCAGGTGAAAGTTCGGTGATGACATAATCGATGGAATGGATCGCATCCGTCAGACCGCTCTCACCGATAACGAACGCTTTTCCATGAGGGTGTTGTGAATCCAGAAACCTTGCTGTTGCAAGAGCTGAGGTAAAGATTCGATCTGCTGGTACCTTGAGTCCGATGGAACCCAGTCGATGGGCGAGATCACGTGGCGTGTAGATCGAATTGTTTGTCAGCACGAGGTACTCTGCATTAGCATCCTCGATTCGCTGGAGAAAACGATCAGCTCCCGGGATCAAGGTTTTCCCACTTACGAGCACCCCATCCATATCTAGAAAGTAATTTTTAGCTTTCATGTGCTTTTTTCGTGTTTCATATAACAGCAATTGCCTCTGATCTATGGGAAAAAGCCAGTATACCCTGGTGCTTGCTGCAGAGATGAACGGCAAGCGGGGACCTTTTTCCTTGGAAGATGCCCTGCAGCAAGCTGCGAGGTTCTTCACTAACTACGTAGGACATGGACATTGTACTCCACATTTAGGTACCCATTTTAACGATAATCCCGCTCGATAATTTAAATTGGGATGACGCATACCCCGGATCAGGCGGAGCCTGCAGTTGACTCCATAGCTTGACACACAGGTTTATGGGGATTGCAAGGAACAGACGGGGAAGTTAATGCATCGATCCGTCACGCCATCTTGGGCATCATGGATCCATACAATTCCAACATTTGATCCGTAATCAACGTCCAATCATATTGCTTGGCATATTCCGCCGCCTGGTTGCCCAACCTTGCCCGCAGCTCATCATTCTCCAGCAGATCCGTTAAACGTTCGGCTAACGAATCCGAATCGCCAGCGGGTATGTGAAATCCCGTCTCACCGTCCCGAACAAGGAACGCCAGGCCGCCTGTCTCCGAGGCAACCACCGGCGTGCCACACGCCATCGCTTCAAGGGCTACCAGACCAAATGATTCATAATGTGAAGGAACCACAACCACCTCGGCAGCAGAATAGTAATACTGAAGTGTATCCTGATCCCGACTTCCCAGGAAGTTAACGTTATCCCCGACTCCTTCAGATTCTCGCAAGCTGGTCAACCTTTCCATCTCTACGCTTGAGCTTGCACCTTCGGCCTCAAGCTCCCCCCCGATGATGGCTACAAAAAAGGGAAGACGGTCGTATACCCCGGATTCCTTCATGGTGGCAACCGCGCGCATCAAATTATCGATTCCTTTGAGGGGTTCGATCCTCCCGACATACAGGATGACCCTCAAATCTAAAGGCAGACCAATAAATTCTTTGGCTTCATCAACAGAAATCGGATAAAAACGGCTTGTATCCACACCAGGCGGGATCACCGTGACCCTATCCGTGTTCTCACGGTATAACCACTGTATCTGTGCAACTTCAGCTTGCGTAGCCGCGATGATCCGATCTGCATCTCTTATTAGTTGCTTCTCGGCCTCCACTCTTCTGGAGGAAGCCGCTTCGTCAGGTGTCTGTGCAACTCTATTCTTCATAACAGCCAAGGTATGGAACATATGAATCACAGGGATATTCCACATGCTCCGCAGCTCTAAAGCCGCAAGACCTGATAGCCAATAATGGCTGTGGATTAAGTCATAACGCAGCGATTTGGATTGGGTGACCCTAACGATCCCTTCCACAAATTTCGGAAGATATTTGGCAAGTTCGTCTTTCTCGAGGGGCGTTTCTGGGCCCGCTTCAACATGTACAATCCTGTTTCCAAATCCAAGATCGTGAAGCACATGCGGTACATGCTCATCCTGTGAGCGGGTAAAAATATCGACGCCAACGCCCCTTCGACCGAGCTCGCGGGTGAGCTCTCGTACATAAACGTTCATCCCACCCGTATCCTTACCTCCCAGTGTTGCGAGGGGGCAAGTATGATAGGAAATCATGGCGACACGCATATTATGATTATGCCTTAGGGGTGAATTCTTGCCAAGCATTCGAGCCGACTGGTATAATCAGCAACCGTGTAAGGACTATGCATAATCCTTCCATGCCAGCGTAGCTCAGATGGCAGAGCAATCGCTTCGTAAGCGATGGGTCAAGGGTTCGATTCCCTTCGCTGGCTCTTCTTTTTCCAATATACAGCTTTAAGATTATGCCTCTCCATCTTCTCATCCCTCGAATCGTGCGTACATTCGAGAGAGAACCTTTTCCATCAAGGACAGATTCATCCTTTCATATCAACCTCAGTTGCGTATAATGTCCATATGAACCAAAAATCACCCCCGATCATCATCGGAATCGCCGGAGGCACAGGCTCAGGTAAGACTACAATCGCAAACGTCATTCTCGACCGGGTCGGCGCAGATAACCTTGGATTTCTCCCACACGACGCCTACTATAAAGACCTCACTGAGCTCTCAACATCCCAGCGAGAGATGATCAATTTTGATCACCCAGACTCGCTCGACACACCCCTCCTGGTACGTCATCTGGAAAAATTAAGATTATGGCAGAGCGTGGAGATCCCCGTATACGATTTCACAAACCACTCGAGGACATCCAAAACAGAGACGATCGAACCACAGCCGGTTATCCTCGTCGAAGGAATCCTTATTTTCGCGGAATCATCACTTCGACCTTTATTTGACGTGAAGATATTCGTAGATACACCACCCGATATCCGCTTTATCAGACGGCTGCGGCGAGATATCGTTGAGCGCGGCCGAACCGTCGATTCTGTCATTCATCAATATGAAACAACTGTGCGACCGATGCACCTGGAATTCGTCGAGCCCTCTAAGCGCTACGCGGATGTCATAATCCCGGAGGGTGGATTAAATACTGTAGCGATGGACATGCTCGTGGCGAGAGTTGAACACCTCTTCCGCAATCGATAATTAGGAATACGCATCAATTCAATCCAAAGGAGCACAAATGACCTCAAAGCAGTACCAGCAACCACCAGAAATCCAGCTCGAGCTGGATAAAACTTATCATGCAAGTATCGTGACCGATCGTGGCACGATAAAGATTCTTCTTTACTCGCGAGAAGCGCCAAAAACTGTGAACAACTTCGTTTTCTTAAGCGAAGAGGGCTTTTACGACGGTGGCATATTCCACCGAGTTATTGAAAATTTCATGGTGCAGGGTGGAGATCCAACAGGAACAGGCCGCGGCGGCCCTGGATACAACTTTGAGGATGAATTCAATCCATCCCTAAAGCATGATGGACCCGGGGTTTTATCTATGGCGAACGCTGGTCCCAATACGAACGGCTCTCAGTTCTTCATTACGCACGTGGCAACTCCCTGGCTGGACGGCAAACACACTGTCTTTGGAAAAGTTGAAGATGGTCTCGACATATTTATGTCCATACCTGTCCGTGATCCGAACGATACAGATGCGCCTGCAGTTAATATCCAGACGATTGAGATCAGCATTTCGTGAGAGAAAACAGAAGGCTATCCGGGTGGCCGCTGCGAATAGCGCGTATCCTTGCCTTCCTCACTGTAATACTCATCACCGTCGCCGTTTACTTGCTGCGTGATGAGATTGAGAACATTGGAGCGTATGGCTACCCTGGTATCTTCATACTTTCCCTACTCGCGAATGCCACGATTTTTTTTCCCGCTCCCAGCGTCGCCTTGAGTTTCGCAATGGGTGCGGTGTTGAACCCCGTAGGTGTAGCCATTGCCGCAGGACTTGGCGCAGCCGTTGGAGAGTTAACCGGCTAC
>CBDVCG010000210.1:0-4605 GCA_965372425.1 uncultured Anaerolineales bacterium | reverse complement strand
GCACCATCCTGATCGACGGTCAGGACCTGTCTAAACTGACCCAGGAAAGCCTGCGCAAGCAGGTCGGTGTCGTGTTACAGGAGGCGTTCCTGTTCTCGGACACGGTGATGAACAACCTGAAGTATGCCCGGGCGGGCGCCACAGACGATGAATGCATCGAGGCAGCCAAAGATGCCAACGCTCACGAGTTCATCGTGAAATTACCCCAGGGCTACGACACCATGCTGACCGAACGCGGTGCCAACTTGAGCCAGGGTCAGCGCCAGATGATCACCATCGCCCGTGCGATGGTTGCGCAGCCCAAGATCATGATCCTCGACGAAGCCACCAGCAACGTGGACACCCGCACTGAAAAGCTGATCCAGGATGGACTGCGCAAGCTGATGAAAGGCAAGACCAGTTTCTCCATCGCCCACCGCCTAGCCACAATCCGCGACTCGGCCAAGATCATGGTGCTCAATGGAGGCGTGATCGTCGAATACGCTTCGCACGACGAGTTGATGGCCGAAAAGGGCTTCTACTACGCCCTCTACATGAGCCAGTTCAAGGGCAAAGCCCCGGCTGGCGCAGAGGCGGCAGATGTCGACTTTGTGAGTACCTAACCCTTCAAAACTGAGTTGTGCGAGGTTAGTGTTTGAACAGGAGTGTGCAAATAAGATTGCACACTCCTGCATCAGCCAATCAAAAGAGGAAGTGGATTTTTTTTACTCGATCATCCCTGGAAATACCTGAGAAGGTGAGACTCTCAGGTGTGACCGACGAAATAGGGGATTAATCCATCCGTATCTCGCAGGGTAAAGTCTTTATCGGTTTATCCGTTTTTTAGTGCATAATAGGTTATTGTCGTTGGCACATGTCCTCTGCAAATTGATGGGATATCATTTTTTGTCTTTTGGAGGTTGGGAATGAAAAATACTGGACAACGACCAAGTACATGGCAGGCCATCAAGCGTGTACTGGTCATCTGGGGCATATCCGCCCTTGCGCTCATCATCATGGCGTTTCTGCTAAACGGGGTCCAGATCGAGAGCATCAGGGTGGCAATCGCAGGGGCGGCGGCTATCGGGCTTCTCAACGCGCTGCTGTGGCCGCTGCTGAGTTTTGTTTTGGTCCCGTTTGCCGTTATAACGCTGGGTTTTGCGGCACTGCTGATGAATGGCCTCGTCGTGTGGTTTTCTGCGCAGCTGGTGGATGGCCTCACCATCGATGGCTTCTGGACGGCGTTCTGGGTGGCATTGGGCATGTCGGCGATAAACATCATCGTGAGCAGCTTGCTCACCATCGACGACGACAGCTCCTGGTACCGCAACCAGGTGAAGCGGCGTATGAAGCGCACCACCAAGCCCGAAGTCACAGACGTACCTGGTATTTTATTCCTGGAGATCGACGGTCTGGCGCGGCCCATTCTGGAGAAAGCGCTTGCAGAGGGTCACATGCCCACATTAAAGCGCTGGCTGGAAAGCGGGAGTCATACGCTGTCGAGCTGGGAGACGGATACCTCTTCGCAAACCTCCGCCAGTCAGGCCGGGATCCTGCATGGGGATAACAGCAACATCCCCGCGTTCCGCTGGTATGACAAAGAAAGCGGAGAGATCATCGCTTCAAGCAACCCAAGTCTCTTACCTGGACTTGAACAATCTCACTCGGATGGGAACGGATTGCTCTCTGATGGTGGCGCCAGCCGAGGGAACCTGTTCTCCGGGGATGCGGTGTTCGTCATGGCAACTGGGAGCGCGATAAAGGACAAGACCAAGTTTCACACCTCCGAGTTCCAGGCGTATTTCACCAATCCCTATAACGCATCCCGGACAATGCTGCTCTTCATGTGGGATGTCATCCTGGAGTGGCGCCAGTTCCGGGCAGCTCGAAAGAACAACGTTCAGCCCATCCTCGACAAGAGTCATCGTGGCGGTTTCTATCCCTTCATCCGCGCAGCCATGACCGTCCTGATGCGCGAGCTCAATATCTACACGCTCATCGGAGATGTGTTTGCCGGACGGAAATCGGCCTACGCCACATTTGTGGGATACGATGAAATCGCCCACCACTCCGGCATCCTCGATCCGGGCGCCTTCGATGTCTTATTCAAGATCGATCAACAGTTCGCTCGAGTAGAGACAGCGATACGAGATGCGCCGCGTCCCTACCACCTCGTGATCCTCTCCGATCACGGTCAGACTGGTGGGGCGACGTTCAAACAGCGCTATGGTTATTCGCTCGAGGAATTCGTCCAGCAACTCATGCAGGAGGGCGTCAAGGTCGGTGGTCTCGTGACAGCAAGTGAAGGCTATGGCAATCTGAGTATGTTCCTCACCGACACGATCGAGAATGAGACCTCAGGCGCCTCAAAGATCGTCGGCCGGGCCTTCAAGGGGCAGACCGTCGATGGGGAGGTTGTTCTCGGTCCCGAGGCGGAGCAGGCACTTGAGCGGGAGGAGGAGGACGAGGCGGAGAAACCTCATGTACTCGCGCTGGCATCAGGAAATCTAGGGCTGATCGCTTTTACGGAGTGGGACCATCGGATGACGTTGGAGGAGATCGAAGCGGCATTCCCGGAAGTGATTCCCGGTTTGCGAGCACACGAAGGCATCGGTTTCATCATGGTGCGTTCTGAGAAAGATGGCCCCGTCGTGATGGGCGCGGACGGGGTGTATTACCTGGACGACGATCGGGTTGAAGGGGAAAACCCGCTTGCCACCTTCGGTTCGAACGCGGCGGACCACTTGCGACGCACCGATAGTTTCCCGAACTGCCCTGATATCCTCGTCAACAGCTTCTATGATCCCGAGATGGACGAAGGCGCAGCCTTCGAGGAGTTGATCGGGTTCCACGGCGGTCTGGGTGGCACGCAGACGCACCCCTTCTTGATGCATCCTTCTGAATTGCCCGTCGACGGGGAGCTGATCGGCGCAGCGAGTGTGTATCACGTCTGTAAAAGCTGGTTGAACCAGCTTCATAATGGCGGCGTAACAGGCTCAAAGGAGGTGAGTATCGAAGGATAGATAATACAGATCCGAACGTTATTATCCGTTGGAAGTATCAAATCTCTGAGGAGGAGAATAAGTGCTGTTTCTTTACTACATTGGTGCTTTTAGGACCACGAGCCGCTATCCTGATCTGGTGGCTCATCAATCCCATTCGCTGGCAGCTAGCGTTCACAAATTTCATCTGGGGGATCCTTGGCCTCATCTTCCTGCCATGGACGACGCTCATGTACGTCATCATATTCCCAGGTGGGATCGTCGGATTTGACTGGATCTGGCTGGGTCTTGGGCTCCTGATGGACATCGGCTCCCACGTCGGTGGTGGGTACACCAACCGTGACCGCATCCCCGGTGTTTCATCCGAACCAGAGGCCGTGGCGAAAACCCCTCCGCCAGCAGCTCCGGTTACGCCGGAAGAACCCACGACTGAAGAATAAGCTCCCAATTTAATTATCAAGGGAATGCGTAATCGTATCCTGGATACTATAGGTATCCAGGATACTGTCTTTATTAGTACTGTAGACCCAAATCGATCCGAGACCATAACCAAATCACCCTAATTCCGACTATGTAACTGATAAAAGCCAAATCCAAAGGAGGTAGTGGTAATGAGTAATGGTCGAAGGTTGAAGATGGGTGGGTTGATCCTTTTTTCTGCAGTTGTGCTGAGCGCATGCGCCGGCAATGTCTCGGCGGAAGACCTGCAGGGGTTGGGTTTGTCTCCCGAGGAGATCGAATCCATTCTTTCTGGCGTCGTTGAAGGCCTGGAGGATGGCAAGCTCATAATCGATGGAAACATCGTGGAGATCTCCGACGAAACAGAATTTGAAGGGGAAATTGAAGTCGGCGATGAAGTCGAGATCAAGTTCCGCTTCGATGATGACGGCGGAATGATCGCCCAATCGGTCGAAATCTTGGGTGAGGATGACGACGATGACTCGGAAATCGAGTTCTTTGGGGTCGTTGAGAGCATGGACTCCGATGTGTGGGTGATCGGGGGTAACACCGTGCTGGTGACTACATCCACAGAGATTAAGGGGGGCATCTCCGAAGGCGATTCTGTCAAAGTGCACGTCTACCCAGACGAAGTTGGCACACTGGTTGCCCGTGAAATCGAGCCAGCCGAGGGCGAGCACGACGATGACGATTCGGACCTCGATGACAACGAGCGCGAGGACGAGATGGAGATGGTTGGCGTGGTCGAATCCGTCGAGGATGGTGTCTGGACGATTGACGGAAAGGCGTTTGTGACGCTGCCCGGCACCGAAATCGAGGATGGTGTCTCGGTGGGAGATTTCGTCGAGGTGCATTTCAGCATCGATGAGGATGGTTCCCTCGTTGTACTCGAGATCGAAGCGGCGGATGATGATCTCGATGACGGTGATGATCTCGATAACGACGATGACCTCGATGATGACGATGATGAGTATGATGACGAAGATGATCATGAAGATGATGAAGACGATGACGATCATGAAGACGACGAGGATGACGACGACAGCTAGGAATTGATCGTTGGCCGCGTACGAATCTCCCTTCGGTCGTTGACACAGACCGGAGGGAGTCCTCGGCGGGGCGGCAGGTGTTATACTCTATGACTCTTAGCAAGATACTCGGGACT
>CBDVCG010000209.1:0-4621 GCA_965372425.1 uncultured Anaerolineales bacterium | reverse complement strand
CTGTTTTGGGAACTGGGTACGCATGTGAGCGGTCTGCCCTCGTTTATTCTTCCTTCGCCATGGGACGTGGGAGTACGCTACATACGGGCCGTGGATGATGGCACGCTCTGGAAACATACCTGGGTCACATTCGGCGAAGTCCTGGCGGGATTATGGATGGGGCTGTCATTCGCAACGGTCCTGGGTTATGGACTGGCAAAATCAAAAACCTTTGAGCGGCTGCTCTCGCCTTACATCGTAGCTTCACAATCGATCCCTATCGTGGCAATAGCGCCTCTCCTTGTCATCTGGTTTGGCCCTGGAAGAATGTCAAAAGTGTTCATTACGGCATTGATCGTATTCTTCCCCGTGCTCATCAATACGATCGTTGGCGTGCGTTCCGTCCCGGAAGATTTACGCGATCTGATGCGTTCTCTGCGTGCGACCTGGTGGCAGACCTTCACCAAGCTCGAGGTGCCGGCTGCAACGCCTATGCTGCTTGGAGGATTAAAAATCGGTGCGACGCTGGCCGTGATCGGTGCCGTGGTAGGAGAGCTGGTTGGAGCCAATGAAGGCCTGGGGTTCTTAATCAACATTGGACGGGGTGTCTACGATACGAACCTGGTCTATGTTGCCGTGATCACGCTCATCCTCATGGCTCTGCTGCTGTATGGAGCTGTGGCGGGGCTCGAGCATCAACTTCTGAAATGGAGAGAATAACGATGTGGATTCGACAGAATGACTCGGTGGATTGGCTCATACTTATCCCCATATTGGTGCTTGGTGTTCTTCTCGCTAGCTGTACGACACCGGCGATCACCGGTGATGAACAGGATGAACTCGAGCAGATAGAGATGGCAATGGGTTTCAGACCCGATATTCAGTTCGCGCCAATGTATATGATGGTGGAGCACGGACACGCACGCGACGCTGGCCTGGAAATCGAATTCACACATCTGCCCGAGACCGAGGCGGTTGAATTGATTGCGGCTGACGAACTACAGTTTGCGATCGTCTCTGGCGAGCAAGTACTGCTGGCTAGAGAACAAGGTTTACCCGTTGTCTATGTCATGGCTTGGTGGCAGGATTACCCGGTAGCGATCGCGGCTTCTCAGGATAGCGGGATAAAGGAAATTGGTGATCTTGCCGGAAAACGAGTAGGTATTCCCGGCTTGTATGGCGCATCCTACATTGGTCTCCGAGCATTGCTAAGTGCTGGAGACATGGATGTTGACTCACTCTTTCTTGATTCCATTGGCTATACCCAGGTTGAGGCGCTTTACCAGGGATTGGAGGATGCGGTTGTCATCTATGCGACCAATGAACCCATCCAGTTGGAGGCGCTGGGGATGCCTTTGAACATCATTCGAGTTGCGGATCATGTGCAGCTTGCTTCAAATGGGCTTATTACAAATGAGAGGATGGTCGCCGAAAATCCCGAATTGATCCGTCGATTGGTGGGAGCATTTAAGCGTGGCATAGAGGAGACCATCTCCGATCCCGATGAAGCTTTCGAGGTCTCCAAACTGTACGTAGAGGGGCTCGCTGCAGCGAATACCTCCGTGCAGCTAGACATTCTCAAGGAGAGCATTAAGTTCTGGACCACGGAACAAATCGGCGCCTCCGACCCACTCGCCTGGGAAAATATGCAAAAGGTGTTAATTGAAATGGGGCTGCTTCAAGAGGGAGTCGATTTAGCTGAAGCATATACAAATGAGTATCTTGAGTAACTTATGGTTGCAAAAAATAACCTCTTAAGCGCATCACAGCTATCCATGGTGTTTCCAAATGGTCACACCGGATTGCCTGTACTAGACCGCGTCAATATAGATGTGGTTCGGCATGAATTCGTCTCCGTCGTGGGTCCCTCTGGTTGTGGGAAGACAACACTTTTGCGGTTGCTGGCTGGGCTGCTGATTCCAACTTCAGGAAAGATCTCATTCTGGGGTGAACCTCTCGCCCATCCACGCCGGAGAATCGGGTTCGTTTTCCAGCAATCAAATCTCATGCCATGGAGAACTGTGCGTAAGAACATCGCGCTGCCGCTTGAAATTACAGATCCCGCCGAGGCGAGCAGAGATCAAAGGATTGTAAGCTTGGTCCGCTTGATTGGTCTAGAAGGATTTGAAGACACATATCCGAGTGATTTGTCAGGGGGGATGGCACAGCGAGTTGCAATCGCTCGGGCGTTGGTCCATGAACCCGATCTCTTGCTTCTGGACGAACCATTTGGATCGCTGGACGCTCTAACACGAGAAAGGATGGGTTCAGAATTGCTGCGAATCTGGCATGCACGTCCTGCCACGGTGATTATGGTGACCCATTCTATCCAGGAGTCGTTGCTGCTCGCCGATCGAGTCATCGTCCTGAGTGATCGCCCAGCGCGCGTGCTGCTCGACCAAACCGTCCCTCTGCCTCGTCCCAGATCCTTGGATATGTCTTACTCGAAGGATTTCGTTGAATTGGCCGCAAAGATTCGCAGTCTGCTTTCCTTTCAAAACAAGTCCGCTCTCGAGGCACAAACTGCCTGAACCCCACCCACAGGGACGGGAAGCCTGCCTGGCCTATGTGCTACAACCTATCCCGATAGATAAATCCATATAGCAGATCCAAGGACGGTCCTCGATCCTTGGTCTCCAACGGGCAAGATTTCGTGTTGTGGGGATAGGCTACATTTCAGACGGCTTGGGGGATTGAGCTGTTCTACCAACCTGCCAGAAGACGCTGGGCGTGTCGCTCTGGAAGACCCGCCTTCATGATGCGGCTGTGTACGAGTTTGACGTCATAATCGATTCGAAGCATCTCCCACGTAGTTTCACCATCATCGAGAATAGCAAAAGAGGCACGTGGATCACCATCACGAGGCTGACCCACGGAGCCAGGATTAAGGATCATACGCGGCGTGAGCACCATAGCCTCATCCCATTGTATTGGACGGCTCATGGCGAACGAATTCTCGAAAGGACGGTGGAATATCAGGGGCAGATGAGAATGTCCGACGATGCAGAAATCTGATTCAAATGCCGCGAAATTGCGATCTGCTGATAGTGGGTCGAGGATGTATTCCCAGATTGGTTGGTTTGGGCTGCCGTGTGCAAGGGTGAAGTTATTCAGCGTGACCTTGCTGGGCAGCGATTCAAGATAGGCTTTGTTTTCTCCTTCTATCATCTGCTGAGTCCAGGCCACAGCTTCGCCGGCATCGCGGTTGAAGCGGGAGAGGGGAATTAAACCCAGAGCCGCTTGGTCGTGGTTTCCAATAAGACAGGTGAGATTTTCCAGGCTGGCAACTCGCTCGATGCACTCATTTGGATCCGGACCGTAGCCTACAAGATCACCTAAACACCAGACGGCATCGTGCTCCGGTGCGGTTTCCAGGACGGCGTCGAGCGCCGCGAGGTTGGCATGAATGTCGGATATTACCAGCGCACGCATGGAAGTGATATTAACATGGAGGGGCAGGGAAGGAAAGGGCTGCCCTTGAAGCTCGATTGCTTGTGACCATGATGTGGCTGACGTATAATCGCACCCTGAGTATGCCTATTCTTGATGAGCAAAGCCTCGAGTTTCTTAGTCACAGTCCCGATCAAACTGAGCGCATAGGCGTTCGACTAGGTGAGCAGCTTGAGCCGGTAGATCTTGTCTGTTTGGCGGGTGATCTCGGTTCGGGGAAGACTACGATGGTCAAAGGGATTGCTCGCGGTTGGGGTTCCCTGGATTCTGTCACCAGCCCGTCGTATGTCCTCGTAAATGAATATCGCCGCGCAGACGGCGAGGTGCTTTATCATTTCGACGCGTTCCGATTGAGTGGTGTAAAAGAGGCTGAGTTTCTCGGATTGGACGACCTCATGGATGCTGGCGGACCGGTGTTAATCGAATGGCCCGAGCGAGTTGCGGACGCGCTGCCCTCCGATCACCTATGGATCAGTCTCCATTGGGTAGATGAGCTTCGTCGAGGGTTACACTTCGAAGCATCTGGAGCGCGGTATGAACGAAAGCTCGATGAATTTAGACGAGCAGCGTTTGGGAGGTAGTTGTGATCCTGGCCATTGATTCCGCTACGAAATCACTCGGAATTGCACTCCATGATGGCAGAAATGTCCTCGCGGAATGCATCTGGACTGGGAAGGGTCATCACACAGTTGAATTAGCTCCAGAAGTAGGCCTGATGCTCATGCGAGTGGGAACATCCGTATCATCCCTTGACGCTGTTGCGGTTGCGATCGGCCCCGGTTCCTACACGGGGCTGCGAATTGGGTTGGCGTATGCCAAGGGGTTATCTTTCGCATGTGGCATTCCTATCCGCGCAATATCTACGTTCGATATTCTTGCACAAGCTCAACCCAGGCAATCCACCCCGATGTTTGCCGCAATAAGAGCGGGGCGAGGTAGAATTGCTGGATCCTGGCATACTTGGGTCAGAGGTAAGTGGAAGGCTGACGGCGAGCCAATAAACACGACCTGGAACGAATTTGACGAGTCCCTCGAAAATGAGGTGTATGTCTGTGGAGAGATTGACGATGAAGACGCAGATAAAAAATTCACAGATACTTGAGTATTAATAGAAACTATTCCTCAGTAATGAATTGTAAGTGGTGTGGACAGCTGGACGAGACCGACAGAACGGAAGAGCGTCGTGTAGTTA
>CBDVCG010000208.1:0-4627 GCA_965372425.1 uncultured Anaerolineales bacterium | reverse complement strand
GCCCGTTATCCAATTTGAAGCGTTCACTCTCCCAAGCGCAGGAAGAGCCCAGGCGGCGTAATTGCTGCGTGATGATCCCTCCAAATTCTTCTTTCCAAGCCCAGGTTCGACGGATAAATGCTTCCCTGCCGATCTCATCACGGCTCGTACCTTCCTCTTCAAGAGCGCGTTCAACCACAAGCTGCGTTGCGATTCCTGCATGATCCGATCCGGGCACCCAGAGCGTGGGCACACCCTTCATTCTGCTATGGCGGATCATCAAATCTTCCATGGCGACAAACATGGCATGACCAAGGTGTAATTCGCCGGTAACATTTGGTGGCGGTATGGCGATTACGAATGGCTTCTGATCATGATCGATCTGAGGACGAAAATATCCACTGCTCTCCCACCACTCGTAAAGACGATTCTCCACAGTGTGGAAATCATAGGTTTTTGAAAGTTTATATTCCGCCATCTGGTAACCTCCCATAAGACCCGATCTTAAAATTGCTGCACACGCCCTGGTGAACGACCGTTAATAAAAAAAATCCTCCGTCAACGAGGACGAAGGAATGCACCTCCGCGAAACCACCTCAATTCACCAGACGTTACCGACCTGGCACACTCATCACCCTGCACATCATCATCCTCAGGGTTTCGCTGTAACGGGCTCACCCGCGCTGTTCTAATCCCTAACTTTCTGGTTTCTTCAGCGTACGTCCTGGGCGACATTCAACTGCTGCTTCTGTAGGGGGCTTCCAGCCAATGGCCACTCCGTCTCTATTCAGTGCCCGGCAGCCTACTCCTCCCAGTGATTGCGCTATTCATTTGTCCCGAGGATTATAGCAAAAGTACCTCCCTCTCGTCAATCGTCCCCCGCTACCCCCACCCGACCGCTATCTGAGGCCACATCTTCGGGCTGTTCAATGGGAATGGTGATCGTAAAGGTGCTGCCTGCACCTAACTTACTCTCGAGGGTGACGGTGCCTCCATGCTGCTCGGCAATTGATTTTACAATCGCTAACCCGAGCCCGGTACCTTTTATACTCAGTGATTCTTTTCGTCTTGCCCGATAAAATTTCTCGAATAATCTCGCTTGATCCGTCGTCGCGATACCTAACCCATCGTCTGTGACGCTGATATGTTGATTGCCTCCCGCTTGGTTGGCACGAATCAGAACGCTGCCACCGCCAGATGTATATTTGAGCGCATTGTCCACCAGATTTGCCATGGCTTGACGGAGGAGAGTAATATCAACCTCTATCGGCTCGAGATCATGATCCAGCTCGATGTCGAGCGTGATTTGTTTGTTGACCGCTTGGGGACGAAAAGCCTCGATGACATCGTTGATAATAAATGCTACTTGAACCTTCTCGATTTTTAAACCAAGCCCAGCTTCGATCCGTCCCAGGTCGAGCAAGTTGTCAATCAAGGTTCCCATCTGGTCAGCACTCGATAGTATCTTGCTGACAAACTCCTTTTGCTGGTCGTTCATCGTCCCAATCATGGTGAGCATCGTAGCATACCCACGCATGAGCGTGAGCGGCGCGCGAAGATCGTGGCTCACCGTGGATACAAACTCAGATTTCAGCATATCCAGCTTCTTGTAATGTGTGATATCCCACAATACGCAAACTCGACCATAATCATCGTCCTGATCGGATTGAATATCAGATACTGAGGCAAAGAGGACCCGACCATCCTCAAGTTGGATTTCCACGGTGCGTGAATCTGAACCCCGAACGAGGATTAATTCCAGTAGTTCGGGAGACGAGATGACCTCATCGACGTTCTTGTTTCGAGCCTGTTCCGCAGAAACTTGCAGGACCACCTCTGCTGCTGGATTTGCCAGCGTGAGACGATCGTCGTGATCGATTAAGATGACGGCATCCGGGGTAGTCTCAAGCACGGTGGTG
The DNA here is from genome assembly GCA_965372425.1 of uncultured Anaerolineales bacterium. Classification (GTDB taxonomy): domain Bacteria; phylum Chloroflexota; class Anaerolineae; order Anaerolineales; family E44-bin32; genus E44-bin32. Next base: position 2,729 of record CBDVCG010000208.1, on the reverse strand, counting down.
AGCTGCGAGCGCTCCTGTTCTGCAAGATGATAAAGACGTGCATTCGATACAGCTACGCCCAATTGAGCGGACAAGATCGAAAGTAATCGGATTTCATCTTCCGAAAAACTATGTGGTCCTTGATAACCCTCCCACAGCACGCCAACAAAAGCATCCTCATTTTTCAAGGTGACTGCCAACAATGCTTCGATAGGCGTTCGTAGTGCATGGACATCGAGCACCGCCCTGGCTCGCGCTGGGTTTTCTAATACGATTCGATCTTTCTCCTTCCCGATTTCTAAAAGTTGCCGATCGAGTGATCTCCAGGATCCTGGATCATCTCCGCTGCTGAAAACCTCCATCGTGTCACCCAGCGAATCGTCACCCGCGATGACCAATCTCACCAAATCAGCTCCAGTCTGATCCTTGATACCCTCAAGGATGCCCGGCAGCGATTGGTCGAGTTCAAATGTACGTGATACTTCCTGGCTGGCGATGAGCAGCAGCCCCATCTCTTCGAGCCTGGCCTTCAATCCAAGTCGCATCTGCTCGAATGAGTTCGCCAATTTTCCTATCTCATCGTCTCCCCCACCCTCTACCGGTTGAGCAAGATTGCCGTGAGCAATGTTCTGAGCCGCGGACGACATCATACGCAATGGATGTGTTAGCCGGCGGCTAATGATATATACCGAAACCAGAACAATCCCCCCAACGGCCATCAATACCGCGAAGAAATTGGCTGCAATTTGAAGCGCCAGGTTTTGGACCTCGCTCTGGGGTACGACGACAATGACATTCCAGGGATACCCGCCGACGGGGTGGACGTAGATTAAGCGTTTGGTTCCATCCGGGGCTGTATCGGACGTCACTGTATCAAGAGGCAGCCCACCGAGTTCGATTTCATCGAGCACACGCAGGGAATCTTCGTGAATTAATATCGTACCTTCTGAATCAGTTACAAATGCATTCCCAGGCTCGAGTGAATCAAACCCCTTGATGACGGGCATGAGGAATGGGTTTGTACCTAAATCTGTCACCCCCACAATCACCCCCAGTGGAGCGTCACCTTCCGAAGCTCGTATAGGGGTCACGAAGGCCAACTGTGCTGTATCGCTGCCTTCAGATGGACGTAGTATGACCTCTTGAGGGATCCCCTGGAGCGCGGATTCAATCGCGGCGCTCAACTCAAATTGTGTTCCCTCGCCAATGCCGCCGTCCTCAGGATAGACATACACGCGTTCTGCGCCTGTATCATAAATTCCCATCGCGCGGAAAAATGTGTGTGTCCGGAGTAACGTGCGGACGTATTCGTGATCAAGAGATCCTTCCTGCAAGCGAGTGACGATCGAATCTGAAATCTGATTTTGTACACCTCGTCCAGTTTGTACGAAGAAAGGAATTGTCCCACCCGCCTGCCCAGCGGTGTGGACCATCTGCTTCTCGATGAGATCCTTTGCAGAGGATTGCGCGAGAAACCAATCTCCAAGGAGTAGAACGCTGCTCGAGACCAGACCAAGGATGAGAAAGAGTGCGATCAGGCGAGCGGCGAGCGATCTATTGTACGGCCCGATCTCAAGAGTGATGGGTTTGTACCAATGGATTCTTCGTGTCCGTACGAGCCAGAAGCAGATTCCTCCGGCAATCCCTGCCTCCAGCACTGCAGTTGTCAGGACAGGCTGAAGCAGCGCTAATGAGTAATCCAAACCATCGTAAAAACCACCGCCGCTGTAGGCAAACAACTCAAGAGAACGAAGCGAGCCATACATCATTCCCCCGATCATCGCAGCGATCAGAGGGTTTCGGAGCGCCTTCCCGGGCCATTCACGGTAATTCCTGCGCAGCAGCCATGCTACAAGCGCCGCCTGAAGTGCAAAGTGGACCGGCGTGAAGATGCTGTGAGTTTGCCAACCCGCCCGAGCTAACCCGCCCGCGAATGCGACGATTATGGCTGGCCAGCCCCCGAACATCCCTGCCGCGAGGACCCAGGGAAGCGCACCGAGTAAAGCCAGGGATGGTCCATCTACCTCCTGCGGGATACCCGGTGTAACCAGATAGGGAGAGATAGAAAAGTGGATGATAAATAACTGCGTGGCAATTGGGGCAAATATGACCAACCCAATGAATACTGGAAGTCGAATGATGCGACGAAATTGCACTCGCGAGAATTTCTTCTGAAATGAATAGAGACCATAGGCAAGCAGGAGCAGCAGCTCTCCAGCAAGCAGAAAGATACCAAAAAGTCGTGCGGGGAGGGAGATGTAGAAATCACTCCCGAACCCCACGAGTTCGAAACTGATGTCCATCATTGCTGGGGGGATTATAGCATCGGGAGGCGCGACCTAAAAACTGCTCTGGGCATGGGTTTATTCAAGTAAAAGGATGTGGGAATGTTGTGGTTTTGTGGTTTCACAAGTCAAAAACGGGAGAGTAGTACGCATGAACCTTTGCATCGTGTTGCTCGGCATGGTACTTTATGTTAGACTGCGAACACCGAGGGGAGAGTGTGGTTTCTGGGGATTTCCGGATGGCAGAGAAGGTTCTCATCGTCGACGATGACGTCGACACCCTAAAATTAGTAGGCTTGATGTTGGAGCGGCAAGGATACGAGATCATTGTCGCCAGCAACGGTACGATTGGCCTCGCGAAAGCGGCGGAAGAGCGTCCCGAGTTGATTCTCCTAGACGTGATGATGCCCGACATGGACGGTTATGAGGTCACGCGACGCCTGCGCGCCACTCCCGCCCTGGCCC
>CBDVCG010000207.1:0-4636 GCA_965372425.1 uncultured Anaerolineales bacterium | reverse complement strand
CTCATCATGCCTTTGATCCTCGCTCCCAGGTATCACCTCTCGCTCATCATCGTTCCGGCGCTCTTTATCATCGCCTATATTCTTTCCCTCTGGCAGTATCTCAAGGAATTACGCCCGATCTCGGACGATGTTCGACAAGATTTTGGAAACATGAACGCACAGCTCGCGGAAGCCATCGATGGTATCGAGGTCATCAAAGGAGCTGCACAGGAGAAAGCCGAAGTCGCCCGATTTGAGGTCAATGCGCGTTCCTTCCGGAATGCCTTTGTCCGCCAGGGGGACGTCGAAGCACGATTCCTTCCTCTACTCTTGATGGGTCTGGCAAATGGTCTGGCCCTCTTTCAATCGCTGCTGCTCCATAATGCTGGTTTACTCGATGTCGGTGATGTCGTTGCCTATATGGGCTTGATCCAGTTGTTCGGTTTCCCGGTATTTGTCTCCCTCTTCGCTTATTCACAGGTGTCGCTAGGGATGGCAGGATCACGAAGGATACTTGAGCTCATCGACCGTGAGACGGAATTGGATCACAATCCCGGCGGAAGCTCTAATCCCATGCGCGGGGAGATTGAATTTAAGAACGTCACCTTCGCTTACAACGAGGGTGAGAACAGCCTGGAAAATATTACGCTTCACATCCTCCCCGGGCAAACAGTGGCCATCGTCGGACAAACTGGAACTGGCAAGACCACTTTGGCGAAGCTCATCAACCGTACCTATGATGTGAATGAGGGCGAGGTCCTGGTGGATGGTATCAACGTGCGTGACTGGCGTCTGGAGGACTTGCGCCGTCAGATATCCATCATCGAGCAGGACGTGTTCCTCTTCTCACGGACGATCGCCGACAACATTGGTTTTGGATGTCCCTCTCCAACACAGGCGGAAATTGAGGAAGCCGCCCGGGCAGCGCAGGCACATGAATTCATTATGACTTTCAAGGAAGGTTATGAAACCGTGATCGGTGAGCGGGGCGTAACCCTGTCGGGAGGACAACGCCAACGTCTCGCCCTTGCACGGGCGTTCCTTACCGATCCCCGAATACTGGTTCTGGATGATTCCACCTCCTCCATCGATAGCGCCACCGAGGATCAAATCCAGCGTGCCATATTCCGAGCGTCCGAAGGCAGGACCACGCTCATCATCACCCACCGCCTGTCTCAAATCCGCTGGGCTGATCAAATCGTCGTGCTTCGCCGCGGCAGGGTCGTTGCGTTTGGCGGACACGACGATCTCATGAAGAGTTCAGAAACCTACGGGCGTATTTTTGCACGCTACGAGGGTGCATAATCGATGGGATTCTTCTCGGGGCTGAGCGCTGAGGCTTATGACAGGAAATATCGCGATCGTGATCTCCTACGGCGGATGATGGGCTATTTTCGCCCTTATCAAAAACGCCTCGTGGTTGCGACCATCACCATCCTTGTCATCGCGCTCGCATCAGCTGCTGTGCCCATCATCGTCGCACAGAGCGTGGAAATGCTCTCAGTAGGCGATACGCCAGAACGCATCCTGGCGCTATCCCTGGTTGTAATCGCACTCGGGGTCGTGATCTGGGGAGCCAATTGGACCCGTCGACGGCTCATCACCCGCTCCGTTGGCGATGTTATGCTGCAACTAAGGTTAGATGCTTTCAAAGCCTCAGCGGAACATGACATGTCTTTCTACGATGATTTTGCTTCTGGACGAGTCGTAAGCCGCATTACCTCAGATACCCAGGAGTTTGCTCAGGTCGTCGTCCTGATTACCGATCTGGTCACTCAGCTCATTCAAGCCCTCATCCTGCTCCTCGTATTGCTGAGCATCGACCGACGTCTCACATTGTGGCTCATGGCGATGCTTCCGGTGATTTTTCTTCTTGCACTGGGTTTTCGCCGCCTCGCTCGCCGGGTCACCAGGGAGGGATTCCGTGCCATGGCGAATGTGAACGCTTCGATCAAGGAAGCCGTCACCGGGATTGCGGTCGCAAAGAATTTTCGTCAGGAAGAGAGGATTTATCAAGAATTCGACGAGGTGAACGCGTCTTCTTACAAGATCAACGTGCGGCGTGGGCTCGTTCTCTCGACTGTGTTCCCCACGCTCAACGCACTTGGAGGGGTAGGTACGGCTATTCTCGTGTACGTGGGTGGGTTGAACGTCGTCCAGGGATTGATCACCGTGGGCGCCTGGTATCTCTTCATCACCAGTTTGGATCGATTCTGGTTCCCTGTCTTGAACCTTTCAGCTTTCTGGACCCAGGTCCAGAATGGCCTCTCAGCCGCAGAAAGAGTGTTTGCCCTCATCGATGCTGAATCGCTCGTCGTACAGCATGATAATAAAACCGTCCGTCCTTTCTCTGGTGAGATCGAGTTTTCACAGGTTGGGTTTCAATACAAACCCGATGAACCCGTACTTGAGGATTTCGACCTCCACATCAAGCCCGGTGAGAATCTGGCGCTCGTTGGACATACGGGTGCGGGAAAATCTTCCATAGCAAAGCTGATCGCCCGATTCTATGAATTCCAGGAAGGAAAAATCCTTATCGACGGTGACGATCTACGCAGCTTCGATTTGGAGAGCTACAGAACACAACTCGGAATAGTCCCTCAAACGCCATTCCTTTTTTCTGGCACTGTCGCCGACAATATCCGCTACGCCGATCCAGATATCACCGATGAGGAGATCGATCTGCTGGCGCATCGCATCGGGGATGGTGATTGGCTCGAAACACTACCAGACGGCCTGCAAACTGAAGTTGGCGAACGGGGCAATCGTCTCTCCATGGGCGTTCGTCAGCTCGTCTCGCTCATGCGAGTCCTGATCCGCCAACCTGCTATCTTCATCCTGGATGAAGCTACCGCCTCGGTAGATCCGTTTACCGAATCGCAAATCCAAGAAGCGCTGAACATGATTCTTAAGGACAGCACCTCCATTCTGATCGCCCATCGCTTATCGACGGTGAGATCGGCGGATCGAATCATCGTCCTCGAGGAAGGCAAAATTATCGAGGAAGGCGACCATGAAGGTCTGCTCAAGAAAAATGGGCACTATGCGGTTCTGTACAATACCTATTTCCGCCATCAATCGTTGAGCTACGTCGATGAAGCGAGAAAACTTGTCGCATCCCCAGACACATCCGCTGGAGATGATTAAAGACCTTTTCGAGATTCTGGCCCCCTCTCTTGTAGAGCTACCCCATTGGGCTACGCGTCAGTTATAGATCGCGCCCATGATAGAGAGTCCCTGATAAGTGCAGATCGCCTGGATGTCTACGAAGTTCGTGGGTATCCACCCGACGTCAGTTGGGGAGGGATAGAGAACTCGGACGCACATGACCTGGCGCGAAATGTGAAAAGGAGAGGGCATGGATGAACATGAGCTCATCGAGGGTGCGAATAGATTTCTTCACAGGCTCTGCGTAGAAATCCCGACCCGCCGCGTCGGAAGCGATGGCAATCGCGAGGCAACTGATTTCTTCAACGAGACAATCTCTAACTTCGGCTTCAACAGCGAGTGTCTTGAATTCGACTGCATCGATTGGGAACATGGCGACGTCTCCCTGACCGTAGAGGGGAGCTCCTTCAAGGCTTCCGCCAGTCCATATTCGCTGGGCTGTCATCTCCATGGACAGCTTGAAGCAGCTTCCTCACTAGCAGAACTTGATGCACTTGACCTGGAAGGGAAGATCGTGCTCCTGTATAGGGAGATCACCAAAGAGCAGCTCATGCCCAAGGATTTCCCCTTCTTCTACCCGGAAGAGCACAAACAAATTATCGACACCCTTGAGACGAAGAAACCGGATGCGATCATCGCCGCTACCGGGCGGGATCCGGGGATAGCGGGGGCGATGCAGCCGTTCAATCTCTTCGAAGATGGCAATTTTGACATTCCCTCGGTATACATGACCGAGGTCGCCGGTAGACGTCTCCACAAATTTCTCCATCATACAATTACTCTGCTGTCCGAAGCTTCTCGCATTCCGTCCACGGGATGCAACCCGGTCGCCAGTCGAGGGAGGGAGGAAAACAGGCGGATCGTCCTCACCGCGCACATCGATGCGAAGATAGGGACCCCCGGTGCGATCGACAACGCCGGGGGTGTGGTTACTCTGCTCACACTCGCCAACCTTCTCCAAGACTACAAAGGATCTCTTACCGTCGAACTGGTCGCTTTCAATGGTGAGGATTACTACAGCGCACCGGGGCAGGTCGCGTATATTCGTAAATATGCGTCCAGATTCCCCGAGATTTTGCTCGCGGTCAACCTCGATGGTCTCGGTTACGTCGAGGGGAAGACGGCAACCTCCCTCTACGATTGTCCGGCCGAAGTCACCGATATGGTCGAGAAGATTTTCGCTTCACAGGATGAGTTCGTTCGGGGGGATTCCTGGTATCAGAGCGATCACAGCATTTTCATCCAGAATGAGGTCCCGGCCATGGCGATCACGACGGACCAGTTCTCCGAAGTGTGGGCTGGAATAGCCCACACCGAAAAAGATACAGCGGACATCGTGGAACCATCCAAGTTGGTGAGCGCCGCGCTGGGTCTGCGAGATCTCATTTTTGAATTTGATCAACAAATTTGAAAAACCACCCACAGGTCGTTTACAGCAGAGGGGCATTAAAAGAGTGACCCCTCACATTATTCTTACAGAGAATTCAAT